>JBIOGV010000271.1:0-5173 GCA_044448365.1 Chitinophagales bacterium | reverse complement strand
TTCCGGACAGAATTCAGAAAAATAACGGCTGTTTTGTGTAAACTTTTCGGAATCGAGCATATTGAAGTTGCTGAAGATATTGCGAGCGAAACTTTCCTGTCAGCATTTGAAACCTGGACCTACAAAGGAATTCCCGAAAATCCAACAGCCTGGCTCTATCATGTTGCCAAGAATAAAGCAAAAAATTATCTGCAGAGACATTCAGTTTTTGAAAAAAAAATTGTACCGGAGTTGAAGAATGGTTCTTTGATACCTGGTAAAGATGAAATTGATCTATCTATGGAAAACATCACTGACAGTCAACTGCAAATGATGTTTGCACTCTGTCATCCTTCCATTTCTGCTGAAGCACAGATTGGTTTATCACTTCGTATTCTTTGCGGTTTTGGAATCGAAGAAATTGCCGATGCATTTCTGACTAATAAAGAAACAATCAATAAAAGATTATTCAGAGCCAAAGAAACACTGCGAAAAGAAAATATCAGGATCGAATTGCCGCCTCCTCCTGAGATCGATGAAAGGCTCGCCTCTGTACTCGCCACTATTTATCTTCTTTTCAACGAAGGATATTATTCGATCAGCCAAAACCAAATTCTGCGCAAAGAGCTTTGCTATGAAGCCATGCGGCTTTGTACCATGCTGACCGAAAATAAAGCTACCAACAAACCTGAAGTAAATGCCTTGCTATCACTAATGTGCTTTCATGCTTCGCGGTTTGAAGCAAGAGTGAATAAAAACGGGGAGCCGATCCTGTATGAAGACCAGGACGAACAACTATGGGATTCTGAACTCATCAGGCAAGGCGGATATTTTTTACACTTTTCTGCAAGTGGGAATAAAATTTCAAAATATCATCTCGAAGCATGCATCGCTTACTGGAACACGCAGAAGGCGGACACAAAAGAAAAATGGGAAACTATTTTACAATTGTATAACCAGTTACTGCAATTGCAATACTCCCCAATCGCCGCTTTGAACAGGACCTTTGCACTTTCAAAGGCGAATGGAAAACAAGAAGCCATCATAGAAGCGGAAAAATTAGATCTTGCAGATAATCATTTTTACTGGACCCTACTTGGTGAACTCTATACAGATATTGACGACCAGAAAGCAAAACAAAATTTTCAAAAAGCTTTCTCATTGGCAAAAACACAGGCAGACAAACAAATCATTCAAAAAAAGATCGACAAACTTTAATGGATCCCGGTCAGCTGTTTCCTTTGTATGATACCTTATTGCCATAATAGCAAGATCACAAAAAAGAAAAAAACTTATTAGCTTATAAAAAAATTCACGAAATAAAATAAGGTAATAAGGTTGAATTTCCCTTTACTAAATTTCTACTAAGGTAATAAGGTCCGTTACGCATAAGATCTTTGTGCACTTTGTGACCCAAAAAATATGGCCACGAAGTACACAACGGACCACAAAAGGACACAAAGAATTATAAACGGATTCTCAATAAATCTTAAATTCACTCCCACAACTTTTACTGAATGAAACGAATTGCCTGCTTCATTTCCAGCCCCGTCACTATTATCTATTTAATATCTTCAATATCGCTAATATCCTGTAACAACAATAAATCATCCTCATACAATAGTTGGAAAAGAGCACATGGAAATGATGATGGAAATAAATATTCTTCACTCACCGATATTGATACAAATAATGTTCAGCAATTGCAAATAGCCTGGGAATTTCATACCGATGATGCCGATACAGCGGCTCATTCGCAAATTCAATGCAATCCCATTGTCGTAAATGGGATCCTGTATTGCACTTCGCCTCAATCAAAATTATTTGCTATTGATGCTGCTACAGGTAAACAAAAATGGGTTTACTCCCCTTTTGACAGCATACCGGGAAACATGAAAGTATTTCATTTTGTCATGAATAATAATCGCGGTGTCGCGTATTGGAGTGATGGGAAAAATGATCAGCGGATTTTTTATGCAGCCGGTTCCTGGCTGGAAGCTATTGATGCAAACACTGGAAAGTTGATCACAAGTTTTGGCAATAATGGAAAAGTTGATCTGCATGATGGTTTGGAAATGGAAGGCGTACAAAATTTATATGTAGCAAATACTTCTCCTCCTTCAATTTTTGAAGATCTTGTGATCACCGGCTCAAGAGTTTCAGAAGCTATGGATGCAGCACCGGGTGATATTCGTGCATACAATGCAAAGACAGGAAAGATCGTTTGGCAGTTTCATACTATTCCTCATCCCGGTGAAGCAGGTACTGAAACCTGGGAAGATCCCGAGGCATGGAAAAAGATCGGGGGCGCCAACAACTGGATGGGCATGACCATCGATCAGCAACGTGGCATTGTTTACATCCCGCTTGGTTCATCATCCATGGATTTTTATGGTGGCAAAAGAAGAGGTTCCAATTTATTTGCCGATTGTTTGCTTGCGCTCGATGCACACAATGGCAAACTCCTCTGGCATTTTCAGTATATACATCATGACACCTGGGATTGGGATCCACCCTGTGCCCCGGTTTTATTAACTGTAACGCATGATGGGAAAAAAATTGATGCAGTTGCGCAAACTACAAAAACAGGTTTTGTTTTTTTATTCAACAGGGAAACAGGCGTACCATTATTTCCCATAAAAGAAATGCCGGTTGATACAGTAACTGAATTGGTTGGCGAAAAGATCTGGCCCACACAACCCATTCCCCAAAAACCCGCGCCATTCGTTCGACAAACATTTACAGAAAAAGATCTCAATCCTTATTTGAGCAAAGAAGAATATGAAGATGTAAAAACAAAATTGCAAACTTATCATACAGGCAAAATGTTTATGCCGGAATCCAAAGAAGGAACGATCATTTTTCCGGGCTTTGATGGTGGTGGTGAATGGGGCGGCTCCGCTGTTGATCCTGAAACAGGAATTCTGTATGTGAATGCAAACCAGATGGCGTGGATATTGAAAATGTTTGACATCGATCCCGCAAAGGAACAGGAGAATATGGGGCAGGCAGGTGAGCGATTGTACCAGCAAGATTGCATGAGTTGTCATGGTCCGGATAGAAAAGGTGGCGGCAATTATCCATCTATACTTGGCATTGAAAGCAAATACAGCCCGGATAGTTTTGTTGAATTCATCACTACAGGAAGAAGAATGATGCCGGCATTTAAATACCTGAGCCAGGATGATAAAAATGCCATTGCTTCTTATGTACTGAACCTGCAAAAAGAACAACAAAAAAAATATACGGGAAAATTATCGGCGCTTGATTCGTTTAGAAAAGTTCCTTACACGATTTCGGGATATAATAGATTTTTAAGTAAAACCGGTTTGCCTGCTTTGGCGCCGCCATGGGGAACCATGAGTGCCATTGATCTCAATACCGGCGAATATGTTTGGCAAACCACCCTCGGTGAAGATTCTGTTTTCAAAGCAAAAGGCGTGAAAGAAACCGGCTCAGAAAATTACGGTGGCCCTGTTGTAACAAAAGGCGGCGTTTTATTTATTGCTGCTACAAAGGATGAAAAGTTCCGTGCATTCAATAAGAGGACGGGAAAACTTTTATGGGAGACCAATTTACCTGCCGCCGGTTTTGCCACACCCTCTGTTTATGAAGTGAATGGCCGGCAATATATCGTCATTGCTTGTGGTGGTGGCAAGCTGGGAACAAAGAGTGGTGATAGTTATGTGGCGTTTGCACTTGCCCGTCCGTAGCGAAGCGGAAGCGAATTGCCAGCTAAATGAGAATAATTTTTGTTGTTGCCGGTCGCCTGACCATCAACTGGATTTGTTGTAATTGCTTATTTAAATGCTGTTGGTCACGCGAAGTAACTATATACGTGTTAGACCAACAGCAACATCAGACGCAAACGGAGCACAGAGCAACACGATTGTTCTTGCTTACTCAGCCGCTAAATTTATTTGATAGATCTAAAAATGCAATTCTTCCCCGACGAGTATCCTCCGAATTTCAAAAATATCGTGCCAGATAACGGCATTAAATTAAATGAAGCCGTGCCTCCGCAAGAACATTAAGATTCCTGAGAGAGACACGGCTTTGCTATAAATTCATGTCCACCATTTCACATGAAAATTTTACGCGCCTGCATTTATTTCTATGGAGCTGGAGCAGGCGAAATATTTTGTACAGGAACGCGCCATAGACCCGGCGAACCAAAGGATACTCCTTTTGTTGATTCGCGGGCGCCCGCATCCGCTCCGAAATGATAAAGAGGCCAGCCATTGTATGTCAATTGATGTCTTCCGAAAACATCCGTCGTTGTAAACAGTGTTTTATCCAGGATGGAAGGCGCTATTATCACCGTCGTATCATAGATAGGCCAGGCCGGGTTGTTGGAAAAATCTGATTTTGTGAATCTATTGTGATTAGAACTATCCCGCGAAAAAGTATACAATGTACTTCCATTTGCATCAGTAAAGAAAATAGTGTTGCCATCACCAGGAGTATAATCAGATTTATAATGAATATTATCGCCCCCGATCAATTGTGTATTGGCTAACATAATTGTATAATCCGGCTTTGCAACAAACCAAAGTCCAAGGATTCCCTCACCTGAAGTTTGACCAGCCGCTTCCGGATTGCCGCCGGGTGAATAATAATACAAGGGCCAGCCTTTGTAGGTCAATTGCTTTTTACCCGATGAAGAAGTAATCGAAGCAAAATCTGTAATTTTCAAATCAGGATCTCCCAGGTCACCGGCTGTAAGATTATCGACATTAAAAGCGGGCCAGATGCTTTCGCAATTACCTGTACAACTACTCTGGCCGCTTGCATCATTGGCGAAAGAATAAAGTGTGCGTCCGTCTTTATCAGTGAGAATTTTTCCCAGGGCGGTGTTTGATTGAATTTTTACCTGTTTCACGGGAACGGTGGTTGAATTGTTCTTTGAACAACGGCTGATGGTAATCACCATCAGTGAAAACAAAGCGATACCAATTGTGTTTCGAATTAAATTTTTCATTTTTTTGTTTGATTTGTATAATATGAAATGATTGAAGGCACGATTGATGTCAATCGTTCCGCTTTGGCAAATAAAAAATCCCGGGATGTTTTATGGAAATAATTGCCGGCTATTGTCTATAGTTCCGGCACCTCATGCAGCAGTAATTCGATGTACTATTCGTACTATGAATTGTAATGGTTGCTTGATTGAAGAATTTATTCATGATTATTT
>JBIOGV010000270.1:0-5202 GCA_044448365.1 Chitinophagales bacterium | reverse complement strand
GTCGTTTTCTTCCAATAAAGAAATATCGACAGAAAGCTTCCAGTTACTGGAAAGATTTGCAGGTGTATTCAATCTTACTTACACACGATTTAGTGATTTGCAAATAGCCGAAGCACAGGCAAGAGAAGCAAAGATCGAAGCGGTGATGGAAAAAGTGAGAGCAAGGGCCATGGCCATGCAAAAACCGGGAGAGCTGGTTGAAGTGGCCCAATTGCTGCGTAAAGAAATGGGTTTGTTGGGCGTAGAAGAATTGGAAACAAGTTCCATCTATATTCATGATGAAATTTCAGGAACAACGGAATGCTGGTACGCAATTCAGGATATTCGTGAAGGGAACAAGCAACTGGTGGCCGACTATATGACTATCCGGTTGCCTGATACCTGGGTAGGAAGGGAAATGCTGAAGTTCTATAATTCAGATGAAAAACAAACTTCCATTGTGATGCAGGGAGAAGGCAGGAAGGAATGGATCAATTACTGTTCTGAACATTCAACGCTGCTCCAGGGATATTATGGAGATGTCATTCCTGAAAGAACCTACCATTTATTAAAGTTCTCCAATGGCTACATGGGGGCTGCATCACCCGGCGATATATCCGCAGAAAGCTGGGAATTGTTGAAAAGAGCCACGAGTGTTTTTTCATTGGCGTACACACGTTTCCGTGATTTGCAATTGGCAGAAACTAATGCAAAGGAAGCAGTAAAGCAATCGGCGCTCGACCGTATCCGTGCTGACATTGCATCCATGCGTACCACAGCTGACCTGGATAAGATCACTCCATTGATATGGAATGAACTCAGCATACTCGGCATTCCTTTTATCCGTTGTGGCGTATTCATCATGGATGATTCACAAAAACTCATTCATAGTTTTCTTTCAACCCCCGAAGGGAAGGCGATTGCTGCCTTTCATATTCCCTATAATTCGCCTGGAAATATCAAACAGGTATTAAGTTACTGGCAGAATAAAAAGAATTATATAGATCACTGGGATGAAAAAGCGTTTACTGAATTTGCGAACACCCTTGTAAAACAGGGAGCACTTAATTCACCGCAACAATATTTGAAAACAATTCCGAAAGGTGGTTTTCATTTACATTTCCTTCCTTTCTTACAAGGTATGCTATATGTAGGAAACACAATTCAATTAAATGAAGATGAAATCAAATTGATCCAATCAGTAGCGGATGCTTTTTCTACTGCTTATGCACGGTATGAAGATTTTAATAAACTGGAAGCTGCCAAGCAAACAGTAGAGAAAACATTGGTGGATCTCAAACAAGCGCAAACTCAATTGGTGCAATCTGAAAAAATGGCTTCATTGGGTGAACTGACTGCAGGCATTGCACATGAGATACAAAACCCATTAAATTTTGTAAATAATTTTTCTGATGTAAGCAGTGAGTTGCTGGATGAAATGAAGATGGAGTTGGAAAAGGGAAATACCGATGAAGCTATGTTTATTGTGGAAGACGTGAAGCAAAATCTTGAAAAAATTTTACATCACGGTAAAAGAGCGGATGCGATCGTAAAGGGAATGTTGCAACATTCAAGGACAAGCAGCAGGCAAAAAGAACCAACTGATATCAATGTTCTGGCCGATGAATACTTGCGATTGGCTTATCATGGGTTGCGTGCAAAGGATAAATCATTCAATGCAAAATTTGAAACCGATTTCGATCCGTCTGTTGAAAAGATAAATATGATACCGCAGGAAATGGGTCGTGTGATATTGAACCTGATCAACAATGCTTTTTATGCAGTCACTGAAAAAAAGAAATCCGTCTTCGCTGAAGCTTCGGCGGACGAAGCAAATCATCCATACGAGCCAACGGTTACTGTAACTACGAAATCAATTTCCCCCCTTCATGGAGGAATAAGGGGGGTTGAAATAAAGGTGAAGGATAACGGCTGTGGTATTCCACAAAAAGTATTGGATAAAATATTTCAACCATTTTTTACTACGAAACCAACTGGCCAGGGAACGGGATTGGGATTGTCATTGGCGTATGATATTGTAAAAGCACATGGCGGGGAATTGAAAGTAGAAACAAAAGAAGGGGAAGGAAGTGAGTTTATTATTTCATTACCTGTCTGAATCACGGATGAATGGATTAAAAGATTACACAGAATAATATCATGCCCGAATTAAAATATAAAGACATAACAGAAAAAATTATCGGGGCTTCCTTTGAGGTCCATAAATTCCTCGGGAACGGATTCCAGGAAGTAATTTATCAAAGGGCTCTGGCCTGGGAGTTGTCACGAGCAGGATTATCTTATGCGAGGGAAATTGAACAGGAAATATTTTATAAAGAACTTCATGAACCGATTGGAACAAGAAGAGCAGACTTTGTTGTTGAAGGAAAAGTATTAGTGGAGTTGAAGGCAGTCATCGAGCTTGAAGATGTCCATCTTGCGCAAGTTTTGAATTATTTAAAAGCATACAGATTAGAAGTTGGCTTGTTAATCAATTTTGGAAGCAAGAGCTTAACCTTTAAAAGATTGGTTCTCTAAAATAAAATCTGTGAAATCCCTAAATCCGTGCGATCTGTGATTCAGACATTATGAAAAAGAAAAAAGATACCGATAACTCACTGCGAAAAGAAGAATTGCAAAAGCAATTGAAAAGCAAAAGTTCTGCATTGGAGCGGATGAAGCGGGAACTAAAAATAGAAGCAGCATTGGAGAGGGTGAGGGTTGTTGCAATGGGAATCAGTAAGCCCGAAGACATGCTGGATGTATGTAAAATCATCGCACAACAACTGGAGTTATTACATGTGAAAGAGATCAGGAACGTGCAGACAGCTATTTTTTATGAAACCAAAGGAACTTATATCAACTATGAATATTATGCAAAGCATGATAAACTTCTAACCACCGAGGTTAATTATAATCTTAATAAAGAACATGCGGCATTTGCCAATCAGATGCTGAAAGGCGCCGGAGAATTTTATACCCAGAGTTTTAAAGGAAAAAAGCTGAAAGACTGGTATGCGTATCAAAAAACCACGAATGTCTTTATTGATAAATACTTGGATACAGCCCCCTCTTTAAACTACTACTTTCATTCGCTGGGTCCTGTAGTGTTGGGCGTTTCCACTTATGTTGCTTTAAAAAAGGAGGAACTGAATTTATTCGAAAAATTTTTGAAGGTATTTGAATTAGCATACCGCAGATATCTTGATATTGAAAAAGCGGAAGCACAGGCAAGAGAAGCGCAGATTGAATTAGGATTGGAAAGAGTAAGAGCAAGGGCTATGGCTATGCAAAGATCTGATGAGCTGTCTGAATTAGTTGACACTGTTTTTAAAGAATTAACCAAACTTGATTTTGCATTAACCTGGTGCATCATTAATATCATAGATGAACCTTCCATGTCAAATATGGTTTGGGCAGCAAGCCCGGACATTGATAAGGCCCCGGATTCCTATCACATGAAGTTTGAAGATTATCCGTTTCACCATGCGATGATGAAAGGATGGAAAGAACGACGGACAAAATATGTGTATGTACTCGAAGGCACTGAAAAAAAGGTTTATGACGAATATTTATTTAATGAAACAGAATTCAGAAGGGTTCCCAAAGCAGCACAGGAAGCATCGAGAGCAATTGAAAAATATGTTGTGTCTTTCTCGTTCAGTAATTTCGGAGGATTACAAACTGTAGGAGATGTGCCACTATCAGATGCTAATCTCGATATACTTAGCCGCTTTGGAAAAGTATTTGATCTCACCTACACTCGTTTCAATGATCTCCAAAAGGCAGAAGCCCAGGCAAGAGAAGCGAACATTGAAGCTGCATTGGAAAAAGTTCGTTCACGTTCTTTAGCCATGCATCATAGCGAGGAACTAAAGGATGTAATTAGCCTGGTTTTTGAAAAATTACGGGAGCTCAATGTTGCAATGGATTCCGCTTGCATTTTGACCTTTACTGAAGGTACGAGAGATCACACTGCATGGGCAGCCAACCCCGACCTATTCTCGGTCAATTCTACTTACATCCCTTTTTTTGATCATCCTATGATTAAGGATATATTTGAGGCCAGGGATAAAGGACAGGAATTCTTTTCCAAAACATGGTCATTTGAAGAAAAAAATTCTTTTTGGGAATACAGTTTTGAACATACAGATTTTAAATACCTGCCTGGTGATCTTAAGAAAGCAATTCTTGAATTTGAAGGCTGGGGATTTACCGGGGCAATAGCAAAAAACTCAGCGACATTACTGGTTAGTTATTCCGAAAAAATATTTTCAGAAAAGGAAAATGATATCATAAAACGTTTCGGCAAAGTTTTCGAGCAAGCCTATATCCGTTTTCTCGATCTGCAAAAAGCCGAAGCACAGGCAAGAGAATCACAAATTCAATTGGCTTTGGAAAGAGTTCGTGCAAGAACAATGGCCATGCAGCATAGTGATGAGCTAAAAGATGCGGCTGCCTTATTATTTCAGCAGGCAAAAGCATTAGGAGTTCCCGCTTATAGCTGCGGATATAATATCTGGGAAAAAGATGATAAGACATTCACTTCCTGGATGAGTACCCAGGATGGGAGTGATTTCAATGCAGTCCGGAACATCCCATTGACTGAAGACGTAAATTTTATCCGCTTTGCTGAATCAAGACAAAAAGGCGAACCATTTTATGTTTTAGAACTGCGTGGCGAAAGAATGCAGGAGCATTATGAATATCTTAAAACCATTCCGGCTTTTAAAGCGTATTTCGACTACGCGGTAAGTATGGGTTTCGATTTACCCGGAACACAAATACATCACCTCGCTAATTTTTCTCATGGCAATTTGCTGTTTATTGCACTGGAATCTTGCCCTGAATTTCATGATGTTTTTAAAAGATTTGCTGCCGTTTTTGAACAGACCTACACAAGATTTCTCGATCTGCAAAAAGCCGAAGAACAAGCAAGAGAAGCACAGATAGAAGCTGCATTGGAAAAAGTACGTTCCCGTTCATTAGCTATGCATAAAAGTGATGAACTGGAGCAGGTAGTTAACGTGGTAAATGAGAAGTTGCGGGAATTAGGTGTATCTATGGAAGACCGCTCTGCCAGCATGATCATTTTTGAAGAAGGATCAAAAGATCTTGTGCAATGGGTCGCTTCGCATGAACATGAATCTTCCTCTTATTTCGGGACACCTTACTTTGATCATCCTATTTTCAATGACCTGTTAGAAGCCAAAGAAAAGGGAG
>JBIOGV010000269.1:0-5207 GCA_044448365.1 Chitinophagales bacterium | reverse complement strand
TTTTTAAAAGACGGGCAGGATGTGAGTATTTTGATCAATACCGAAACCGATCTGCCGATGACTGTAGAATTACCGGATAAGATCGTAGTAAAAGTAACTTACAGCGAACCCGGATTAAGGGGAGATACTGCTACCCGCACATTAAAACCGGCAAAAGTTGAAACGGGCGCCACCGTGAATGTGCCTTTATTTGTGAATGAAGGCGAGTTTATCCGCATTAATACCAAAACAGGTGAATATGTAGAGAGAGTGAAATAGAACCCGGATTTATAGCCTGCCTGCCATGCCTACGGCAGGTAAACCGGTAGGCAGGGATTGGAAAAGAATAACAGGAATGGAAAGAATTTTTTCAGGAAAGATTTTAGTGAATTGTTGTAATAGTTTCCCGGTAATCCAAAAAACATATAAATCGTAGTTCTTTCCTATCTTAGCCCCCCTGTTCAAACCAAACTATTCTTACTAAATTGAAACACATGGATTTCAAACAAATTCAGGAGCTGATCAAAATGATCAGCAAATCCAATATTGGTGAATTAACGGTAGAGCAGAAAGATTTTCGCATAACCATAAAACAAAAGGAAGAACAGGTAACGCAGGTAGTATCAGCGCCAATGCAGGCGATCCCTATACAAGCACAAGCCATTCATCCAGCTTCTCTGCCACAGGCACAGGCTGCCCCTGCTGAAAAATCAAAAACACAAGCTGAATCCTCTGCAGAAAATTATGTAACTATCAGGAGCCCGATGATCGGCACTTTTTATCGCCGCTCAGGTCCGGACAAAGCTGCATTTGTAGAAGTGGGAGATGAAGTAACCCCGGGTAAAATAGTTTGTATCATCGAAGCAATGAAACTGTTTAATGAAATCGAAAGTGAAGTAAATGGAAAAATTGTAAAGGTATTGGCAGAAGATGCTTCCCCGGTTGAGTACGATCAGCCATTATTTGTAGTGGATCCTTCTTAATGTGCCAATGTGATAATTTGCTAATTATTTCTCCACTATTAAACCTTTTGTTATGAAAAAAGAATTGCTGGATAATAATCCAATATTAAAACTAACCTTTGATTTTTCTTTAATGATAATTAGATATTGCGAACAATTAGAAAATGAAAAGAAATTCATAATCGCAAGACAACTTTTGAAAAGTGGTACTTCCATTGGGGCAAATTCAATTGAAGCTCAAAATGCAGAAAGTACCTCCGACTTTATACATAAATTCAAAATTGCAGCTAAAGAAGCGGATGAGACTCAGTACTGGTTGGGGCTGTGTGAGTATGCGGAAACCTATCCAGACTGTAAATATTTATTAGATAAACTTGAGGAAATTCAGAAAGTTATAAACAGTATAATAGGAACTGTTAAAAGAAAAAAGACGTTAAGCTTTCTGTTGAGTTACTTTATACTTTAACAAAGCCGCAGTTGCTTATTGGCATATTAGCACATTGGCAAACTAGCATATTAAGAAGATGTTCAAAAAAATACTAATTGCAAACCGGGGTGAGATAGCTTTAAGAGTGATCCGCACGTGCCGCGAGATGGGCATAAAAACAGTTGCGGTATATTCTACGGCTGATCGTGATAGTCTCCATGTAAAATTTGCTGATGAAGCGGTATGCATTGGAAAACCACAGAGTGTTGATTCTTATCTGAACATTGCTCACATCATGGCTGCTGTTGAAATTACAAACGCAGATGGCATTCACCCGGGATATGGTTTTTTAGCAGAGAATCCAAGATTTGCCCAGATCTGCAATGATCATGACATAAAATTTATCGGGCCCACGGCAGAAATGATCAGTGCTATGGGCGATAAGATCACGGCAAAAGAAACAATGATAAAAGCAGGCGTGCCCGTGATACCCGGTGGTGAAGGTTTACTGCAAAGTCTGGATGAAGCCAAAGGAATTGCAAATGAAATGGGGTATCCTGTTATTTTGAAAGCCACTGCCGGCGGGGGCGGCAAAGGCATGCGCATAGTTTGGGAAGAAGTGGATTTGGAAAGAGCCTACAATACGGCAAAGGCAGAAGCTGCGGCTGCATTTAAGAATGATGGGATTTACATGGAAAAATTTGTTGAAGAACCAAGGCATATCGAAATACAGGTTGCAGGTGATCAATATGGAAATGTTTGTCATTTGAGTGAGAGGGATTGTTCCATTCAGCGCCGTCATCAGAAATTGGTTGAGGAATCACCGTCACCATTTATGACGAATGAACTTCGTTACAAAATGGGAGAGGCTGCAAAAAAAGCCGCGGCCGCCATCAGCTATGAAAGTGTTGGAACCGTTGAATTTTTGGTTGATAAAAACCGCAATTTCTATTTCATGGAGATGAACACGCGCATCCAGGTAGAACATTGCGTTACAGAAGAAGTGATCAATTATGATCTCATCAAGGAGCAAATAAAAATTGCGATGGGTGAAAAAATTACCGGCGAAGATTATTTCCCCCAAATGCATTCGATCGAATGCCGCATCAATGCTGAAGATCCCTATAACGATTTTCGCCCTTCCCCGGGTCGCATTACTACATTGCATCAGCCCGGCGGTCATGGCGTGCGTGTCGACAGTCATGTTTACGCCGGTTATATGATTCCTTCATATTATGATTCCATGATCGGTAAACTAATCACAACTGCCCGTACAAGAGATGAAGCCATTGACACAATGTACCGTGCCTTGAGTGAATATGTGATCGAAGGCATAAAGACTACCATTCCCTTTCATCTTCAACTTATGCAGGATGAGCGTTTCCGCAGCGGTGATTTCAATACAAAATTTTTAGAGGGATTTGAGTTGAAATAATTTTTCGGTAGTGTCGCAATTTGATTTTTTTAAGAAACCACTGAGATACGGAGAAATGGAGAATCACAGAAGGTCCTCCGTGTCACTTATATGTCCTCTGTGCCTGCTATATAACTTCCAGAATATTCTCTATACTTTAACTTCGTGGTTATTTTTTTTACCACTAAGGCGCAAAGACACAAAGTTGCACTAAGCTTCGTGTTTCTTGGCGTCTTGGTGGTTCAAATGCTTGCATTGTGAATCAACAAATAAAATTTCAAAACTTATCTCAATAGAAACGTCAGTACACTTATACCTTAACTATGTGGTAATAATATTTCAAAATGAGGACCTGCCATTTTTTTGTTTTAACGATCATTTCCTGGACCAGGCTGTTTCTTGTTTTCATCCCCCAATTGGTAGCTTTACATCAAATTCAAAAGCATGAGAATTTCATTGTCAGTTTTATTACTGGCTTCTTTTCATCTGTTACAGGCTCAGTCAGCAACAAAAATTCATTACAGATCAATTCTTGTTGATACGCACAATGATGTTCTTTCTTCTTCGGTACTGGAAGGGAAGGATATTTCTCATCGGTTAACTACCGGTCAGAGTGATTTGGACAGATGGAAAGAAGGAGGAGTGGATGTTCAATTCTTTTCTGTGTGGACAGACAAGACTCCCCGCAATAAAGAAGGATTTTTCAAAGATGCCAACCAGGAAATTGACTCACTTGAAATAATTACGTTGCGCAATCCTTTCCGAATGACCCTTGCTACAACTTACAAAGAAGTAAAAAAAGGAATCCGGCAAAATAAATTAGTTGCATTGATCGGCGTTGAAGGTGGTCATATGATAGAAAATGATTTATCAAAACTTGATAGCTTATACAAGCGGGGCATGCGGTATATGACATTGACATGGAATAACAGTACCGATTGGGCAACCAGTGCAATGGATGAAACTCAGCACGCAGACAGTTTGAAGCATAAAGGCCTTACTGAATTCGGAAAGCAAGTTGTAAAGCGAATGAATGAACTGGGCGTGATGGTCGATCTTTCACATGTTGGGGAGCAAACTTTTTATGATGCCATTGCAACAACCTCTAAACCTGTTTTGCTTTCTCATAGTTCGGTTTGGAATATTTGTCCTGTATTCAGAAATGTAAAAGATGAGCAGATAAAAGCTGTTGCAAAAAATGGAGGCGTGATCTGTATTAACTTTTACTCCGGTTTTATTGACAGCAATTTCGCCAGGAAGATGGACCAGCTCGAAGGTACAGAAGGAAAAAGGATCAAAGATTCTTTGGGACAAAACTATGATGCAGCAAAGCTGAATGAGATCTGGGCAAAATATTTTTCAAATCAGTTAGAGCCTTATCGTCCTTCTATTTCAAAACTCGTCGATCATATTGATTACATAGTAAAATTGGTTGGTGATGACTATGTTGGCATCGGCTCCGATTTTGACGGCGTATCCTCTTTACCTGTTGGGATGAATGATGTAACAAAATATCCGCTGATCACCGAAGAATTAAAACGAAGAGGATATTCGAACAAATCAATCAGGAAAATTTTGGGTGATAATGTGATGCGGGTAATGAAAGCGAATTTTAAATAAGGAACAAGCATCAAGGAACAAGATCTTATACTGAGCTTGCTTTTCCTGTACCTTGAAGCTTGTGCCGTGTTCCTTTATATTTTATCTTAAAAAAAGAATTTCCCTGTATTTCGGCAAATACCATTCGCGGTCATCAACAAGCAATTCCAATTTATCCACATGGTAACGTATATCATCAAAAAATTTCTCTTTTACCTGGCTGCAGTAAGCAATGGCACGGGTTCTTGTATCGTCTATATTGTTACATTCTTTTCTTGCCTGGATCATTTTTTCCACTAATTCACTTGTTTTGCTGATGTGCTCTGATATTTTTTCCAGTATATGTTTTTGATTGGCATATGCAGATTCCGGTGAACCGGCATCTTTTAATCCCTTAACATTATTTGAGAGCAAATTCTGGTAACGAATGGCAGGCGGTAAAATATGGCTGGTAGCCAGCTCACCCATGATACGTCCTTCAATCTGCACTTTCTTGATATATTTTTCCAGTTCGATTTCATGACGCGCTTCTAATTCTGCATGGGTATAAACATGGTTGTGTTCAAACAATTTCTTTGCCTTGTCTGTAATCATGAAATCCAGCGCAAGCGGGGTTGTTTTTACATTTGGCAATCCTCTTTTTTCTGCTTCCTTTTCCCATTCTTCGCTATAGTTATTCCCTTCTAATAAAACTTTTTCGCTTGAAACAATGTATTGACGAATGACATGCATAATAGCGATTTCTTTTTTTTCACCTTTATCGATCAATTTGTCTACATCATTTTTAAACTTCTTTAAGGTTTCCGCTAAAATCGTATTCAGTGAA
>JBIOGV010000268.1:0-5213 GCA_044448365.1 Chitinophagales bacterium | reverse complement strand
TGGCATAAAATGGACCGAGGCAGTAAAAAAATAGCAGGGATCGCTGCGGCCTCATTTAGTCAATCTGAATCTATTTTAGTATCCTGAAATATCGGCTGCCGGCTTTTTGCACAACGTACGTGGAGGCGCCGTTTGGAATACCAACAGTACGATCAGGACAATTATCTGCGGGGTGTTTGTGTGTGATTGCACGCAAACGTCCATAAAGCGAGGTGCTATCCATTTTGCGATGTTAATACGAGGTTACTCCCACTCAAGAGCGTATCAAAGGCCAGTCAAAGGCGACTATAATGCCCCGAATGAAGCTGATCTATTTCAGATCGGGTACGGGAAAAAGATGTCCGCCAAACAACAGGTAGGCGCATAATAAGGTCCAGAGAATATTAAACAATTGAGCGCCGACAAAGGCAAAGGCCGGTCGTCCCCCTTCCAGTTTTACCAAATCATGTAAACGAACTTCCAAACCGATAGATACAAACGCGAGGGCAAACCACAATGTGCGCAGACCGTTCAATATACCACCCACATTTTTCACAGCTACCGGCGAAATAAGAAACGAGAATATCAAAGAAGCAACAATAAATCCCAATACAAATTTTGGGAATCGTTCCCAGATAATTTTAAAGCCGGGTCGCTCTTCATTTTGTTTGTTGGGGTTTTTCTTAAGCGTCCACCAAATGGCAAGAAGTAAGGCAGCTACACCGATCAGTACATTTTGCGAGAATTTCACAATAACTCCGCTTTTGAGCGCAATGGGTCCTACAATTTGCGCAGCAGCGGTAACAGAGGCTGTCGTATCAAGTGTGCCCCCCAACCATGCGCCGCCGACGATTTCGGGCATGTGAAATATTTTTATTATCCACGGTTGCAGGATCAGCATCGGTATGGCAACAACAAGAACGATAGTAGTTACATAGGATAGTTTTTTCTTATCACCCTTTATAGCTCCGCAGGCGGCAATGGCTGCCGACACGCCACAAATAGAAACAGCGGAAGCCAGTATCACTCCGAATTCATCATCTACTTTAAACCTCCGGGAAATCCATAATGCAAAAAACCATACAACACTCACCACAAGCAAAGCCTGCAGAATGCCCGGAACGCCTGCTTTAACAATATCGGTGAACAATACACTGGTACCTAAAATTACCAGCCCCGTTTTTATATAAAACTCAGATCGTGCCGCTTCTCTGAGCCATCGGGGTAATACAGCCAGGTTGCTGATAAGTAAACCGGCGATAAGTCCGAATATCACATACTCTAAACCGTAAGTCGCTATGGTCTTATTCCCTGCGACGATCAAAGAGGCAATGGCTAATATGTAAACCAGCAAAAAGCCAATGGCAAATTTGCCGGGCTTGCCTCCCAGGAGTGCTATACCGGCAGTAGCTAAAACAAATAATGTCAATCCTGCCAACGCGATAAGGGAAAGGTTACCGACTGATAACACTTTACCCAGCAAGTCATCTGTATTGGCCCATTGGTACACGGGGAGTTTAAGACTAAACCCGGGAATAAATTTTGAAATCAACAGTATGGCGACAATCAGAATGCCCCCGATTACAACAGCCACCCAGTCTTCGCTAAGAAAAGCGTTTGTATTAGTCGAATGCGAATCTTCTGATTTCTCCCTGTCGGATTGAATAGTAATTGAGGACGAACCCGGCAGATTAGTTTTGGTATTATCTGTCATAAATGACTTTTAAAAAGTAAAACAAAGTTGTATTGATCTGCCATGTGAAGGTCATCGAGAACAATCAGCAGGTTCATCTTTTTCCTTCAGTGACGCTTTAAAGTAAAGAAACTTCAATGAATATTTTCCTGAGTTTGCACAGTTGCGACTTTTATACGTTGTTATAGCGGAAGAAACCCGTGGCAAAAAATATGGTTTGCTCACTGGATCGCCCGCAGCGATCAACCTTGCAAACGATTCAGAAAAAAACATTTATAAGTAATTAGGCGGAGATCGATTCGCGTTCCCATCGTACATTCGTTACTCTTTTATTTTGCATACTGCGTAAAATGCTGATCGAAGACTTCAACCGAACGGTAGACACCTGGATAAAAGAGCTGGATCACTATAATCTAATCCAACTTTGCCTCAAACCATCACCGGCAAGCTGGTCGCTCGGACAGGTATACTTTCATCTCGTAAAAAACACGTCGTACTACATTGAAGAAATAAAAGTTTGCTTATCGGCTGAAGCCAATATGGATCAGGAAAAATCTCCCGAAGCCGTGACCATGTTTAGAAACAATGAATTCCCGGATGCAGTTATTGAAGGACCCGACACCAATGTTGAGACTCCGCAACCCGGAAGCAAGGAGGAATTGATGAATGCTTTGCTAAACTTAAAACATGAAATGAACCGGGTTTACTGCATTATTTCAAACAGTCACAATAAAGGAAAAACGAAGCATCCTGGACTGGGTTATTTTAGTGCCGATGATTGGTTGCAATTTGCCGAAATGCATCTGCGTCATCACCTGCGGCAAAAGAAAAGAATTGATGATTTTTTTAAAGTAGATGAATATTAGAAATGTTTCCATTCACCATTGACCACTGACAATTCACAATGACAACCTGATAAATCCGTTTACTGTTCAAATTTAAATTTCTGTTCCTCTGTAATTCCTTTCCAATGATCCGTTCTGAATGGTGATGCCGGAAATCCTTCCTTATTAAATAAATTATCCTGGCCCGCATCGTCCATCCAGCCAAAACGAACGGCCACCGGGTGGTTTATTTCATCGCTGTACACTACAACATGATCTCCCTCGATCGTCGCATTTGCAGAAAAAAATTGCTGCCCGTAGCCCGCTATTTCAAACCCTTTCAATACACCACCTTTCGCCATCAATCCACTACCTGTATTTGTAAAGCTGACAATGATCTTGTTATTTTCAACTTTCATTGATTTGTACATGGGACCACCATAAACAATATTTTTTTGATAGATATTGTGCAAAGCAATTGCAGCAAGCCGTTTACCAACATCCTGTTTATCTTTTGGATGAATGTCAGTTGAATTGCCGATGTCTGTTATCACTGCCATGCCGGTATTGGGTAATGAAAGAGTCATAGTTTGTGCTTCGCGCAGCTCAGCCCACCTGCTTCCTTTGTTACTGTTTCCATTTGCGTCATTAAAGCTGGCGAGCTGCACAAAATAAAATGGAAAATTTCCGGCACCCCAATGCTTGCGCCAGTCAGTGATCATCAGCGGAAATGCTTTCCGGTACTGGTAGGCACGATCAGCATTCGCTTCTCCCTGGTACCAGATCACTCCCTCAAAAGCAAAAGGGATCAGGGGATTCACCATTGCATTGAATAATAATGTTGGATAACTGTTGGGGCTCACAGCATTTGCTTCTCCATAAATTTGCTCCACCTTAAAACCCCAATTACCTGCCAATGAAAGAACACTGTTATCAATCGTTAATTTCATACCCGTACTGTCACCATAAATACCACCGCCACCACCGGTATCTTCCACACGAACTGCAACAATGTTTTTTCCTGCTTTTAAAACCCCTGCAGGTATTGTATATTTTCTATGTTGATTGTAAGAATTTATTCCGCCAACTTTCACTCCATTTACATAAGTAATATCATTATCATCAATCATGGCCAATTCAAGTATCGCTTCTTTACCGGCATCATTTGCCAAAACATCAATTGTTTTTCGAAACCAAACCACACCATCCAAATCACCCAACTGTCGTTGTTCCCATAAAGATGGCAATTGCATTTGCGGCCATTTACTGTCATCATTGTCGGCATTCTTCCAATCTGCTGCTTCTGCTGATGTGGGTAATGAACCTTGCAGCATTTCTATCTTTTTCATGCTTGCCTCTCTGCGAACTTTTGTCAATGAATCCAAATTGATTGAGGGCATTTGTGCGATCATTTTTTTAAATTCATCACTGTTCTCAAATGCTTCGCGGCTTGTCCATGTTTCTACATGTGTGCCACCCCATGAAGTGTTGATCAAACCGATCGGAATTTTTAATTGATCGTATAATTCTCGTGCAAAAAAATATCCTGTGGCAGTAAAATCGCCTGCTGTTCCCGGGCTGCATATTTTCCATTCGCCTTTTGAAATATCTTTCTGCGGTTTTGAATTGATTGTATTCGGAATTTTGATATGACGTACCTGGGGATAGTTTGCAGCTGCAATTTCCTGCTCGTAGTTATTTACCTTTCCCCAACCTTCGATGGGCATTTCCATGTTTGACTGGCCACTGCAGATCCAAACTTCACCAACCAAGACATTTTTGAATGTAATCATATTCTTTCCTTTGACAACAAGCTGGTACGGGCCACCTGCCAACTCTTTGTCCAGGTTGATTTTCCAGTTCCCGTATTTATCGGCTTCAATGGATTTGGTTTGATGATCAAACTGCACAGTGATCTTTTCATTGGCATCTGCCCAGCCCCAGACAGGGATTGGTTTGTTGCGCTGAAGCACCATATTGTCTCCAAATAACTTTGGAAGCGTTACATTGGCAAAGATTTGAAATGTTGAAATGAGCAACAGTGGAAGAAGAAAACTTTTTGGCATATGAAAGCAATTGAGGGGATAAATATAGCAAAGTGAATCTTAAATTCTATTTCGAACTGCAATTTGTACTCTGTTAGGAAACCCGGTACAATACCTGCGGAATAAAACAACTCACCATTTTAGCCTTCAAAACATTTAAATTGTGATCCAAACATTCAAAAACTATTTATGAATAAAGCCAGAACTATCACTTGTTTTTTCTTGATGGTATTTTTATTTATCAAGCAAGATTTGGATGCTCAAAAAGATTCAGTAATACATATTAAGTCTATTCCCTTTGACATGTTTTGGGAAAACTCTCCTGTGAGTTACTCAATTACCAATAATGTATTAAAAATCATAGCAGGGGCAAAAACAGATATGTTCCGAGACCCGAATGTTACGTACAACACGGACAATGCCCCAAAACTTTTATTCAGACCCGATCATGATTTTGTTTTGATCACAGCCATCGAACATTCCTTTTCCAGCAAATGGGATGGCGGCGCTATCGTATTGAAGCAGGACAGCTTGAATTGGATAAAATTTTGTTTTGAAAAAGATTATACCGGGGCGAGGAGAGTGGTAAGTGTTGTAACAAAGAATATTTCGGATGATTGCAATTCTGTAGAAATAAATTCAAACAAAGTATTTTACAAAATTGCTAAAGCG
>JBIOGV010000267.1:0-5218 GCA_044448365.1 Chitinophagales bacterium | reverse complement strand
TAATGAGACAGTTTCAATCTCTGTATGAAGGCAAACAATTCTATCTTGTAAAAAACGGGCAGGTGGGATGGATCTCTGCATATGTAGATCAAACGATAGGAAATAAATAAATAAACTGGATCTTTCTGACTAACAAATTATAATGACCTATATTCAACTTCCCTGTTTCACCTTATGAAGGACTCAAAAAATCTTCTGATTCTCTTAGTTTGTTTTGCTTTGTTGGTCACCTGGGTTTATCATTTGTATGATAAATCACAGTATAGTCATCATCAACCCGAGATCCTGCTAAAAGATACACTGGCAACGCAGGAAACGATCAAAGATTCCCTGCAGAGATTATTCAATCAAAAAACTGTTGAGCTTGATACCACAAAGATTGCGGAAGACTCATTGAAAGGGACGCTGGATTCAACCATGTTAAAGATCTATGGCCTGCGAATACAGATAACGAATATTCTTAAAAACAGGAATGCTACTAAAACAGATCTCAAAAAAGCAAAGGATCTCATTTTAGAATACCAGGAAAAAATAGAAGAAATGAAGGCTCAGAATAATGACCTTGAAGCCGAGCGAACAAGACTGAATGGTATCCTGGCACAATTGAATGATCAAATGAAAAATTTGCAGGAAAACAATCAGAAAATAACCCAGGAAAACAAGGAACTTACTGAAACCATCAATGAGGCTTCTACCTTCATTGCATCTGAATTGTGTCTTTCTGCTGTAACTACAAGACCGGGAAAAAAAGAAATGGAAGCTTTTTCAGCTAAAAAGGCAAATAAATTTATTTTTTCTTTTGCCCTTCAAAACAATATCGTCCAAAGTTCTTCTTATGATGTTTATGTTATTATCACACAGCCAGACCATAAAGTCCTGCAAAATGATGTCTGGGGTACAGGTGCCGATTATTTCACTTCAAAAACTGAAGGCACCAAGGCTTATACGGCTAAAATTCATTTTGATTATAATAAGGGAGAAAAAAAGAAACTTATATACACTATACAACCAGACAACTTTCTTTCCGGCACTTATACATTCCAGGTGTATCAAAACGGAATTTCAATAGGTGAGACAACGAAGCAATTGAATTAAATATTAAAAAAAGAAAGTACAACCGACAATTCCTCAAAGTTCTTTTAGATTAAGTCGTCATACTACATCGAAGAAACAAACCAGAAAATAATTCAACAAATTAAAAGATTCACTGCGCCGATCAAAAAAAATACGGGATAGATTTTATCCCGTATTTTCAAAATAAGATCAACTGATTATTGCAGGTTATAGCCATAACTTAAATAATAAATTCCACCTACTTCAGGATTTCCAAATGCGCTTCTGTAATATTTATTAAGTAAGTTAGATGCTCCGAGTTTAAATTGTCCTTTGGAGTTGGTGATCTTCCAGCTTATTTGTGCATCGAGAGTTCCATATCTTGGAATTGTACCGGTTCCAAAAGTTCCTTCCCATAATAATTCATCCTGCCATCTCCATACTATATTGAAGCCAACATTTTTAGAGATCTTATCGTTGCTTAACCCGATGTTGTATCTCACTTTCGGAGTATTAAAAAATGTTATCAGACCAGCCGGCACACCGTTAAGCCTGTCACCTGAAACATTTGCAGATAGGTGAAAGCCTGAACCACATTCATAATCTCCGCTAAGTCCCCAGCCAATTCCTTTTACAGTGTTTGTCGAGTTGACGACAAAAGAATAATTACTTGTCGTAAACGGACTTGCCAGCTCTGTTAGTTCAACGAGAGGGTTAGTGCTTGCAGATT
Organism: Chitinophagales bacterium; assembly: GCA_044448365.1. Classification (GTDB taxonomy): domain Bacteria; phylum Bacteroidota; class Bacteroidia; order Chitinophagales; family Chitinophagaceae; genus VBAU01. Next base: position 3,435 of record JBIOGV010000267.1, on the reverse strand, counting down.
GTCCCCTGCCTACAGCTACCCTGGCAATAAAATCTTCATACTTGCTATAATAGAGATAAGCATCAAATAAAAACCGTTTTGTAAATAACCCTCGATAGCCAATTTCATAAGAGCTCATTCTTTCCGGTTTCAGATTCGGATAGAGTGCGTTGACCAAAAGTGTAGGGTCTGGTGCTCCGGCACCTACTGAATTTCGATAAGCCACTATACTTTCTGCTGTCTTTGCGGGTTTGGTATCAAACTGAAAATATGATTTGAATACCTGGCCCATCCCGATCAACCGGTTCACACCGCCCGTAAGAAGATTTATATATTGATCTTGCGTAGAGGGAAAGCGATAGGCTTCCTGGTAAGATAATCTGAAATTATTATCCTTTGCAACTTTGATTAACGCAGTAACACGGGGAGTAAAACGGCCATTAAAATTTTCATTTTTATCATAGCGACCGGATAAATTTAATTTCAGATGCTCATTGATGAACCAGCGTTGTAACTGCAAATAGGCCCCGATTTCATGGATCGATATCGGGCCTGCGGTATCCGAAAATATTGTTCCGTGTGAATTCAAATGAAAATCGCGAAAACTTGCGCCCAGTGTAGTCTCAGCAAATTTTATATATGGGGTCAGGTTTAGCTGTCCTTCATAATGATACATGTCTGTTCTGTCGAAAAATTTTGCACCGCCGTCGCCAATAGTAATATTCTTTGCATTTTGAAATGCAGTATTGAACTGAGCAGTTCCGGGCAAGTATCTCCCCACGTCTGCTGAAGTTCTTGCTGCCTGGTGAGCCTCTAATGGTGTATAACCGGCAGAGGCAATAAGCGCAGCATAGGTTCCTACATAAGTCTGGAACCAGCTCTGATCGCTTTTCCATGCACGGTCAATATAAATAGCAGCTGTAGTGGCTGTATAGGCATCACCTGAATTTTCCTGGACCGTGTATGCTCTCAAAAACCAATTTTTTCCTTTTAGCTCTGCCTTGTACTGACCCATTTTCAGATTCTTAATTGCATACCTGTCCGCACCCGTGTACACGGTAGTCCCTGTTCCCCAATAAGCCAGTAATGAAGCTTCGATATTATTAGTAATCTTATAGCTTATTCCCCCGTTTAATTTCAGATTGTAAGTGTTGTAGTCAACAACATCTTTTTCCTGGTACCCGGTCCGGCTTACGAACTGGCTGCCAAAATAATTTTTATTTATTCCATATATAAACGGAAGTACCTGGACTAATGGAGCTGTTGCCGGATTTGCACTTAATGCACCAACTATTTGCTGATAAGTATACCCTGCGCCAATCAGGCCATTGATGGCTGCAACTCCACTTGGAGGTACCTGCGATTCCACCGCCTGCGCAAAAGCAAACATGCTTGTGCTTACTTCATCACCAAACACATTTACACCATCATAGTTGGGATCCGATTGCCTGTCGCCTGCTTTTATGCTGCTAAAAACATTATTTCTTTCAAGATCCCTGTAATCCTGCGCCTGCCAGTCATTGGCATTTATTAACTGTGAACTGAGTTTAAAAGCAAATCTTTCACCTATTTTTTTGCTCCAGCGCAAAGACCAATCATAATATGGAGACGTAGGTCTTTCCTTTCCATCGGTGTGCATCATACCTGTTTTAATTTCATAACTAAACCCCTGGTATTTGAACGGATCTTTACTGTTGATCAATAAAGTACCATTCATACCGCCTGAACCATATAAAGCAGACGAAGCTCCCTGCAACAATTCCATATTATCAACATCGAGTGAAGTGGGGCCTACAATACTGCCCACAGCAAAATTAAGACCGGGTGCCTGGTTGTCTATTCCGTCAATCAATTGATTAAAGCGAAGGTTACCGCTACCATTAAAACCCCTGGTACTCGGTGTGCGGAAGGTCAGGCTTGATGTAGTCAGATCAACACCTTTCAAATTTGCAATGGCATCATAATAACTGGGTACTGCAATATTTCGTATGTCCTTCGCGCTCATTCGCTCAATAGAAACTGGTGATTCCAAAATACGTTGAGGCGTCCTGGTAGCAGCTACTACAACTTCCTGGCCTAACGTGGTTGATGGAGTAAGATCAACTGAATCAACTGAAGAAGTCGTAACGGAAATCTCTTTATCCTCATAGCCAACAGAACTGAAGACAAGCGTCACAGGAAGTTTGTTTACCGTAATTCTAAAACTTCCTTTGTCATCGGTATAAGTACCCCGGTTGGTTCCTTTTATGAATACTGAAACAGCGGGAATTGTTTCTTTGGTGGAGCTATTGTGAACTGTTCCTGAAATCGTAATATTTTGCGCAGATGCAGCAATCGAAATGATGGCTGCTATAAGCCCTGCAACAAAATAGCGGTAGCTTTTTCTCATAAACAAGTTTTTTGTTAGTAATTCAGCCCGAAAAATAAGCATTGATTTTTTCATCTGAAAATTTAATTTGTAACCCTGAGGGCAATTTGTGAAATCTCAAATCATTTTGCTAAACTCTTTGCTATATTCGGGCATGGCTTCATTTCTTTTCCCAAACCAGACAAAATTCTACCAGGGCAAGGTTCGTGATGTTTATACAATCGACAACCGTTGGCTCATAATGATCGCCAGTGACAGGATTTCTGCCTTCGATGTCATTTTACCAAAATTGATCCCACACAAAGGGCAAGTGTTAAATCAAATTGCCGCATATATGCTCGATGCCACAAAAGATATTTGTCCCAATTGGTTACTCGAAGTGCCTGCGCCCACTGTTTCCATCGGGAAAAAATGCGATCCTTTTAAAATTGAAATGGTGGTAAGAGGTAATTTAACAGGACATGCCTGGAGAACTTATTCTTCAGGTAAAAGAGAGTTATGCGGAGTATCCATGCCTGGTGGTCTTAAGGAAAATGATTATTTCCCCTCTGCTGTTATTACACCATCAACAAAGGCTGAAGAAGGTCATGATGAAGACATTTCAAAAGAAGAGATCATCAAAAGAGGTATAACCAACAATGATGAATGGGAAACCATAGAAGATTATGCCTTGAAATTATTTGAACGTGGAAAAGAAATTGCAGCGAAACGGGGTTTGATTTTAGTTGATACAAAATATGAATTTGGAAAAATTGACGATACCATTTATTTGATGGATGAAATTCATACTCCTGATTCGTCAAGATATTTTTATGCCGATGGTTTTGAAGAGCGGCAGCAGAATGGCGAAAAACAAAAACAGTTAAGTAAGGAATTTGTAAGAGAATGGCTTATCGCAAATAATTTTATGGGGAAACAAGGGCAGACCGTTCCGGAAATGAGTGATGAATGGGTGCATACTATTTCCCAAAGATATATTGAGCTTTACGAAAAAGTCATTGGTAAAAAATTTATACCTCAGCCCTCATTGCAGGAAGAAACTTATCAGCGGATCATTGAAAGTCTGCAAAAATCAGGGATTATTTGAT
>JBIOGV010000266.1:0-5241 GCA_044448365.1 Chitinophagales bacterium | reverse complement strand
TAGCAGCTGTTTAGGTTTATTTCAATCAGAGCTTTTAAGACTGAGAGAAATGAATTTGTAATGTTTTGGTTGTCGAAAATAATTATTTTACGAGAAGCTTAAGATTTTTATTTTCCGGATCTGCAGAAAAAGAAAAAGGAGATAACGCTTGTGATCTCCTTCTTTAATTTGAATTAATTCTATAGACTAGCGAGATTTACTCTTTCGCAATATTGATCATTGCTCTCCTGTTCTTGCTGCGACCATCAGGATTGTCTCTGCCGTTAATCTTTTCCATTTCTACAGGACAACAAGCACCAAAAGATTCAAAACTGATCCTGGTCACATCCACTCCTTTGCTGATCAGGTAATCGGCGCAGGTCCTGGCACGCCTGTCAGAAAGTTTTTTATTATAAGCATCTGATCCAAGTCCATCCGTATAGCCGGATATCTGAACAGTGGCAGTGATATCTTCGGCCAGCACTTTAGAGACAGAATCCAACAGCGACACTCCTCTTTCTTTTAAATCACTTTTATCAAAATCAAAATAAACAGTTACTACATTCTCTGCTTTTATAACCAGGGTTTTTTCTTCAATGGTGTCGATACAAATGGGCACATTTTGAAGAATATCGGTTTGCCAGTCTGATCCATTGACGTTTTCAACCGACACTCCTACTGATTTTTCTTTATACTGTTCCTTTGTAACCACGATCGTATTTTGTTCGGGGTCATTGGCGAGGTCAAAAGAAAATTTTCCATCAGGGTTGGTGGTTGTTTTCCAATTTTTACCCGAAGGATCTTTCATGATCACCTGCGCATTTGAAATTGGATTATTATCCCTGCAATTGCGCACAACACCATTCATTATTTGTTTTTTCGATGTCTTTACCACCGAATAAGTTTCAAGGCAACATTCGGAGCCACGATCAGATCCAATGATGGCATTTTTAAGAAGTTCTTTTTCCTCCATTGCAAAAAAGTAAATATCATCTCTTGATGAATTGACCGGGTAACCCATGTTTTCAGGTGTATTCCATCCTGATCCATTCATCTTTGCACTGTACAGGTCAAAGCCACCCATTCCCTGTCTCCCATTCGAAGCAAAAACAAGATTGCCGCTGGCACTATGATAAAAAGGCGCCTGTTCATCTGCTTCCGTATTAATAATTGTTCCGGCATTTACAGGCATACCCGCTGTGCCGTCTGCCTGCAATGGTGCGGACCAAATATCAAAACCGCCGGCACCACCGGGCATATCAGAAGCAAAGAATAAAGTTTTGCCATCTGCAGAACAAGAAGGCTGCTTACTACTAAACCCTTCTTTATTAATTGAAGAAAGCAATATGGGTTTGCTCCAGCCATTTTTATTTTTTGACGAAAAATAAATTGAGGAAATATTCTTGCCGTTTTCTTTTTTCCATTGCGTGAAATAAAGAAAATTTTTATCCGGGCTCACACACGCTGTCCCCTGGTTGAACGAATAATCAACCCCATCAATGTTTACCGGTTCAGGATTTTGCAGGGTGTTGTTTTCAATTGTTGCATAAAACAAGCGGCTGTGGTTAGGATTTACACCATTTGTAATGATTGAATCCGTTGTAGTGCTTGTAAACCCAAATTGACTGCCGCCGATATTTGCAAGTGCAAAGATTCCTTTTCCATCATTGACCGGGGTACTGATTTTTTTTATACTGTACATAACAGTATCCGGTCTGCTTATTTGTTTTTTGATAAATTGAATGGTTTGCAATTCTTTTTCTGCATCGGGGCGTTTAATACTTCCTGAAATGGCACTGCTGAGAAACTGATTTAAATTTTCCTCTGCAACATCATATTTTCCGAGACTTCTCTGGCACACTGCATACCAGTATAAAGCATCTGAATATTTTGATTGATCTTTTTCAAAACATTTTTTATACTTATCGGCAGCGTCGATCCAGTAGTTGGCCAGCCTGTAACTTTCGGCCTGTTTATACAGAACATCCAGTTTATTAACAGCACCACCTGTTGCACCCCGGTTATATCGTCTTGAATTCAACGGAAAATTTGCTTTCGATACTTCTTTTTTAGATGGATTCAAAAACTGTTCATACATATGAGCAGCGGTATAGTATTCACCGGCAGCGTAATATTTATCAGCAAGAGCTAAACGCTGATCAACCTGGCCAATAACCTGGTGGCAGCTGATCCCGATAATCGTTATAAATAATAATCGCCGCAATGCTTTTTTTGCTGCACAAACCTGCAATGAACAGGATTTGTTTTTTTGTATTGATAAAATGATGTTCATAAATTATTCTAAGGCTTTATTGCTTATGGCCTGCGTTCATTCGCTGATCTGTTTTATAAACGCGGACAATGAATAAAATCAAAAATGCTTTTAGTGCCGCCGCTTCGTTTCACATATGATAAACTGAGTTCAAAACTGTTGACATGACTGGCCATAGAGCCCAGTTTTGATGCATTTACATCGTAACTCAATCCAACAATAAAATCTTTCCAGTCAAAACCTACATAAGGAGCTATGGCATCATTAAACCTGTAATAAGCGCCGATCATAAAATCCGCTTCCTCATTTACATTCAACTGGGCATAGGTTCCGATCATTTCTTCCCTTGCGGTACCCTGCTTCATAAACAATGCATGAGGAATGATCCTTGCCCGATCTGAAATATTTATACATACACCACCATGCACAACATACCGCATGGGGATCGTATTGAGCTCGGCACTTTGAGTGGCAATGATCGGATCTTTGGGTTTGTTTAAATGATATACCGAGAAGCCACCGAACCAATTTGTTTTTTTGTCAGTCGATGCATCGTAATACAGTGCACCCGCTCCAATATCAGGAGTGGTGGCTGATGTAGCTGCAAAACTTTCAGTAGTTGGATTATTTGCATTATATCCTGTGATCGGGTTCCATTGCTCCCCCCATTTGAATTTTGATTCATCCACCCGGCGATTAAGAACCCCGATCTGCATGGCAAACACCAATCTCTGATCGTCATTTGTTCCGAATTTAACACCTGTATAAGCGAACGAAGCCGATGCATTCAAATAATTAAAACCGCCATCCCCTGCCGATTGATTCAGTATCTGTACACCTAAGGCAATATTTTTATTGGTACGCGTATCAAAAGAAAAACCGGTTGTTCTGTAAGGATCTGTTATGCTTCCCCATTGAGTACGATAGATAGCAGATGCCCTGTAATCACCATCACTTCCACCTGTCATAGCCGGATTGATATACATCGGGTACGTATAATTTTGTGTAAAATGAGGATCTGTTTGCGCCATTAGCTGGTTGGCGATCATCAGTGTCAAACAGAAGGTGAAAAATTGATTGCGTTGCATCTCTTTATTTTTTTGTTTTCATTGGATTATCGTAACAGGGTAATTGAACCTTTTTTATTGATAATCCTTCCATCGGTCATCACCGCTTTTAATACATAAACATAGACTCCCACAGGCTGGGGTTTACCGTGCTGGGTACCATCCCATCCCTGGCTGAGGCTATTTATTACTGCTATTTGTTGCCCCCATTGATTAAAAATTTTCATCTCCAATTTGTCTATATAATTTCCGTATGCATACAGTTTGTCATTCTTACCATCACCATTTGGCGTAAATACATTCGGAACAAACACATCTTTATTTAATGGATCAACGGTTATATTGAAGTTGTGTGGTGTGCCCAAACAACCACCGAGTTGCGGAGTTACCGTAATAATTGAAACAACAGGATCATCACCGCGATTCACTACTAAAAATGAAGGAATGTTTCCTGTCCCTGAACCTGGCAATCCAATCGACGGGTTAGAATTGACCCAGTTAAATATGGCTGCCGGCGGTGTTCCGGTAAAGAAAGTTGTTGGCATCGGATCACCATCATTCAATGTTGTATCTGCGCGGACAACAACTGTAGGTATCTGGTTAATATCAACCTTGAATTTTGCAGTTGTAGCACACTGAAGTGTGTCCGGTGTGAATGTGTAGGTGGCTGAATTTTGATTGTCCACCACGGCCGGACTCCAGGTACCGGTAATTCCATTTGTGGATGTATCCGTTAATGTGGGTACATTGGCACCAATGCAAATGGATATAGAATCGCCAAAACTAAATGCCGGTGTTACAATGGCATTTACTGCAACTGTATATGTTGGAGAAAGTATGCATTGTTGTGGTGTTGCATTGGGTATAAATGTATACACACCTGAAGTTTGATTGCTGACAACTGATGGATTCCATATGCCATCAATTCCATTTGTTGATGTGTCGGGCAATATTGGTACAATACCACCTGTGCAAATTGAAAGTGTGGTTCCGATACTGAAGACAGGGTTTGTGGTTGCTGTTACTGCTACTGTAAAATCAGTACCAATTGCGCACTGGCCGGGAGATGGTGTAAATGTATACAGGCCGGAATTTTGATTGTCCACTACGGCCGGACTCCAGGTACCGATGACTCCATTCATTGATGTATCAGGTAATAGGGGTACTATGCTGCCGGAACAAATAGCAATTGACGTACCAAAGCTGAATGTTGGGGTCAGAATTGGATTTACTGTTATCGTTAATGTTACAGGTGCTGCGCATTGACCCGGTGTTGGTGTAAAAATGTATACACCCGAATTCTGATTGTCAGTAACTGTTGGACTCCATAGGCCGGTAATTCCATTTGTTGATGTATCAGGCAATATTGGTACAACGCCACCCGTGCAAATAGAAATTGTCGTATCAAAACTGAATACCGCGATCATACTGGGCATTACAGTTACCGTAAATGTGTCGGCCGCAGCACATTGACCTGGCTCGGGAGTAAATATATAAGTAAACGTATTCTGATTATCTATAACATTGGGACTCCATGTGCCGGTTATTCCATCAGTGGATGTATCAGGCAATGCTGGTACTGTTCCGCCCTCGCAAATAGTTAATGCATTTCCAAAACTAAATACAGGTGGTATTGTTGAAGTTACGGTAACTGCAAATATCGTACTCGTCGCACATTGACCTGCTATTGGTGTAAATGTGTACAGGCCGGAATTTTGATTGTCCACTACGTTCGGACTCCAGGTACCAAGGATTCCGTTTGTTGATGTGTCGGGTAATGCTGGTACGATACCTCCTGTACATATAGTAAGCGAAGTTCCAAAACTAAATGCAGGCGTTATATTGGGATTAATATTTACTGTAAATGTTTGTGTCGTTGCACATTGACCTGCTGTTGGACTAAATGTATATACAGCCGGATTC
>JBIOGV010000265.1:0-5291 GCA_044448365.1 Chitinophagales bacterium | reverse complement strand
CTCAATACTTCATTGAAATTTCTTCCTGTAGAAGCAGGATAGGTTATGATAAGTTTTACCAATTTATCCGGTCCGATCACAAACAGGGAACGAACGGTAGCAGTAGCCGATGCATTGGGATGGATCATATCATACAAATCTGCAACTGTCCTGTCGCTATCGGCAATGATCGGGAAATCTACTTCAACATTTTGTGTTTCATTAATATCATTCACCCAGCCTTTATGACGATCAAGAGGATCAACACTTACAGCGAGCACTTTTACATTACGTTTGGCAAATTCATCTTTCAGCAAAGCCGTTTTACCAAGCTCTGTTGTACAAACCGGTGTAAAATCAGCAGGATGAGAAAATAAAATCCCCCAGCTATTCCCCAGATATTCATAAAAATCAATTTCACCTTTAGTTGTTTGTGCTTTGAAATCGGGAGCAACATCTCCAAGACGTAACGACATAATCTTAGGATTTAATTTGTAAATGAAATTCGAAATTACGCTAAAAACAATACCCTACCAAACAAGTGGACTTCATTATGATTTCTTTTGAAAACAGTCGTTCGTTAACTTACGGGAGCAGATGAAAGATCCTGGAGTGTGCGGTGCTCAAGGATGTTTAAAGTTGCGTCACGAACCGCGATCATTGTGTCATGTAACGCACAATATTGCTCGTTGCAATTTTTACATCGTTCGTAAAAATACAGGCTTACACAGGGTAACATGGCAATGGGGCCGTCTACGATACGAATAATATTGGCCATATGTGTTTTTGAAGGATGATTTCTCAAATAATAGCCTCCTCCTTTACCTTTTTTACTTTCAAGTATACCGGCCTTCTTTAATTCAAGGAGGATATTTTCGAGAAACTTTAGTGGAACTTTTTTCTTTTTGGATATTTCCGAGATAAGCACTGGACCCTTCTCATATTTTTCTACAAGATGAGTCAAAGCCCTGAATGCATATTGTGCCTTTTTCGATAACATGACAATTTATAATATCTGCAATTTATAATGAATCGGAGAATTCTTTTTCAACATAGCCGAAACACCACAATATTTATTTAGCGAAAGTTCAATAGCCTGCCGGACTTTCTTTTCACAGGCTTTGTCGGTTTTTAGCTTATAGACCAAAAAAATATCCTTGAACACCCTGGGATAACTTTCTGTTTGCTCAGATTCTGTCTCAATCTCAAAATCAGAAAATTCAATTCTCATCTTAGTCAGAATTTCAACAATATCAATTCCACTACAAGCTGCTATGGCAGCCAGCAGAAGAGCTTTGGCACCAAATCCATCTGCTCTTTTTCCATCAATTTTGATTTCATTGTTGCCATGATAGCTTTTAAATTGCTGATCTTTTTGCCAGTAAGTAATCGTTTTTGTACTCATGATTCTGATAATTGATGTTTTTTGTCCCGTGAAATGTTCTCGAGTGTCCATTCAATTCTTTTTTCAAAATTATGATGCCGCACAGGACAATCTGATTTAATGCAAATAGGGCATTGCTCATATAAACAACCATCGGAGTGAGCAAAAAGTTCAAGCAACTCTCCAAACTCCTTCCTGATCAGTGAAGCCAATACTTCAATTTCAGCATGCGCCTCCTGAACGTTTATATACCAGGGTACTGTGAGATGACAATCCACATGCAAAATACTTCCATACTTGATCACTCTCAGGTTATGAAGATCAATCCAGTTTTCCCTCCTGTGAAGGTTTAATATCCGGATCATTTTTGTCAGCAATTCCACATCAGCTTCATCCATAATTCCTGCTATCGAGCGACGAAGTATCCTGTATCCTGTATAAATAATGTAACCTCCGAAAAGAATAGCTGTGGTGCTGTCGATCCAGGTTAATTTTGTAATGAGGATCAATAAAAGACCGATAACAATTCCGAAAGTCGAATAAGAATCAGAAAGAAGATGGCGGCCACTGGCTATCAGTGCCATTGACTGATTTCTTTTCCCATTCTTCACCCCAATCCATCCAATTCCCAAATTAATGATTGCTGTAATTCCGACAAGTATCATTCCTGTGTCAATCTTTCCAATGGGAACCAGGTAAATTAAGTGTTGAATGGCCTTGTAAATAATAATCGCTCCGGCTGACAGGATTAATGTTCCTTCCACGGCTGCAGAGAGAAATTCAGCCTTACCATGACCATACGGATGATTACTGTCACGTGGCAAAGCTGCTATGTACAAACTATACAAACCAATAAAACCTGCTACAACATTTACAATGCTTTCCATTGCATCCGTCAAAATAGCAACTGAATGAGTAAGATAGTAAGCCAGGAATTTAATAAGAAGCAGTACAACGGATATAGCTGCTACCCATTTTTGAATGTTAAGATTTTGGTGTTGTCTTTTCAAGAGGGGCAAGTTATTCAAATTTCCTTTTTGTATGCATTCATGATCACGATGCTTTTTTGAATATTTTTTTCAAATTATTTCTCAACCGGAAATAGAACTCTTTATTAAATAACTGGGAATCTTTTAAAGCCTTATAGGTAAGAAAAATACCGAAAGGCACTAATACAAATGTTGAAAGCCACATTCCGACAAAAGGACTCATGGTTCCTTCTTTTGAAAATTTTTGACCCGTATTACTTAAAAAATAAAATATCATAAAAAATATAATCGCAAAAATTAAGGGTGATCCCAATCCGCCTTTGCGGATAATGGAACCCAAAGGAGCTCCTATTAAAAACAAAACAAGGCATGCCAGCGATAAAGTGATCTTTCGGTGCCATTCTATCTGATGAAGCCTGAGATCCTTTTGTTTGCCTCCATATTCAGCTTCCAGAATATCATTGACCGACTTGGCTGCTTCCGCCTGGCTGGCGGCTTTTTCGTTGACAGGATTTCTTACTGAATCAGGCAATAACTGATCGAATTTCTTTGCTGTTGTCAATTGAAACGTATCGGGTTTTTTCCAGTTGCTGTCCAAATATGCGGGAAATTGAAAATAAACAAGTGCCTCTTTTTTGACCCTTCGTTTTATTTTAACCAGTTCTTTTTTTATAGAATCAATGGCATAATTCAATTGTTGCATGTTTCGCATTTGCTGATTCGTCTGGTTCATGCTATCCGAGGTTCTGCTAAATTGAAGAGAGCTCAGATCGAACTGCGTGGTGTATTCTTTAAATCCCATGCGTATAAAATCGGAATTAGAAAACCGGTCTCCTTTTTCCTGGTATCGCCACCCGTCTTTCAGGGTCATTTCCAGGTAACGGCTATTCTCGGTAACTCTCATTACACCACTTTTTGCAACTACAAAATTATCCTGCAGCACTCCCCCTTTTTCATAAACGATCACATCATGAATAATGCTGTCATTTTCTTTCTTACCGATTTTTATGGCAAAGCCCGGGATCTTATTGTAAAAAACTCCTTCCTTTAATTCAAAGGCAGGTTGTTTTCGATAAATATCACCCAACAGAGTTCTTGATTTCAACACCGCTACCGGCATTACGTAGTTGGCAAATAAAAAAGCTAAAAGACATAACACAAGAGAAATAATAAATAAAGGCCTCATGAAACGCAGCAAGGAAATTCCGGCCGACTTGATGGCAACCAGCTCAAAGCTTTCGCCAAGATTTCCAAACGTCATTAAAGAAGAAAGAAGAACAGCCAGTGGCAGGGCCAGGGGCACTAACGCTGCTGTTTGATACCAGGTAAATTCCAGAATCACTGCAGTACTTAATCCCTTACCCACAAAATCATCGATCCACAACCAGAAAAACTGCATGATCAGGACTAAAAGTGTAATAAAAAAAGTAGCAATAAAAGGTCCTACAAATGCCTTTACAATTAATATGTCAAGTTTTTTGATCAAATGATTTTGATTAGTGAACTATTACCCGTGATATTTTTTGAAAGATTTTTTCACATGCTGTATGTAAAATCCTAAATCGTAATTTCATTTATGGATCATAAAACAAAAATACATCTTTCATCTTTGGAGATGGATCTGATGAATAATTCTGACTGGATTTTAACAAAGAACAATATTTTAAAAAAAGCAGAGCAACTTCTCGGAGATGTACAACAAAATATTTTTGATTACACAAAACTAAATTTGAAACGGCTTCCCGCAGAGGTAACTTCCATATTTCCAAAAATATCAAAAGGAGAAAATTATAACGGGCTTCCGTGGCGAATGCTTGATTATCCGCGTTATTTTGAAAAGGAAAATATTTTTGCCATCCGCACCCTGTTTTGGTGGGGGAATTTTTTTAGTACCACGCTTCACCTGTCCGGCAAGTACAAACAGAATTATTCCGATCCGGTCATTCGGTCTTATGAAGATCTGTACAAAGATGATTTCTATTGTTGTATCAGTGATGATCAATGGCATCATCATTTTGAGAAAGACAATTATTTACAGGTAAAAGAACTCACGCTAAAGGAATTTACTGACCTCGTGCAGGTAAGATCATTTATAAAATTATCCTGCAAGATCTCATTTGCAGAATGGGATAACTCAATAAAATTATTGTCAGAAAATTTTACAAGAATAGCCAATTGGCTTGGTTAATTACTTCCAATTCGATGAAACAGGTCTTTGACCTGGTAGTCCCAAAGCATACTCTGATCTTTTAATTCTTTTTTTTCAGCAAAATCTTTTACGATCAAAATGGTTTGGTTTGTTATTTCTGATTTTTCAATACTGAATTCGAAATATTCTTCCTTGGGAGTATCAAGCCAGTGAAAGCGTATGAATTTTTCTTCCTGACTTTCCATCACTTCGGCTTTTTGAGAAGAGCCATTCCATGAAAAAAAGAAAACATTATCTCGTTCATCTACTTTATCGGCAAACCATTCCTGCAAACCTGCAGGTGTGGAAAGGAATTCGTATAGAATGCTGGGTGAACATCTCACCGGGTACTCAAGCGTGTACAGTTGTTTACTCATCTTCGTCATTTAGATCTTCAATCGATGCAATTATAAATAATTATTTCAAGCGTCAAAGTTTTTTTGTGTTTATTTTTTCAGGTTTGCCAAATTGATATAATAAAAGCTTCCAAAGAACGTTCTAATCAAGTCGGAAATAATTTTGGGACGTAATGCTAATTACCTTAATTTGCTTTGACGTTCAATAGTTTCTGACGAACAACGGATATTGTGATGGGATTTTTTTTGGGACACTATAACCAGGCTAACATAATTCTATAACCCTAAAAATTACCCATTTTAAAACCAACCTATGAGTATGCGACAGTTGAAGATCACGAAGTCGATTACGAATCGTGAATCTCAAAGTCTTGAAAAGTACCTTCAGGAAATCG
>JBIOGV010000264.1:0-5300 GCA_044448365.1 Chitinophagales bacterium | reverse complement strand
TGAGGAGTTCAAAAAGGCAATACCTGTTTGTGATTATGAACAATTGCGACCTTATATTGAAAAAATTAAATCAGGGAAACATAATATTTTGTGGAAGGGGCGCCCTATTTATTTTGCCAAGACTTCCGGTACAACCAGCGGAGTAAAATACATTCCAATCACTAAAGATTCAATACCCAACCACATCAATACGGCCCGCAATGCACTGCTATGTTACATGGCAGAAACGGGAAACACTAAGTTTTCTGATGGAAAAATGATCTTTCTTTCCGGATCACCCGAGTTGGAAAGAGTCGGAGGCATACCTACAGGAAGATTAAGCGGCATCGTCAATCATCATGTACCAAGTTATTTAAGAAAGAATCAACTTCCTTCGTACACTACAAATTGTATTGAAGACTGGGAAACGAAACTGGATAAAATTGTTGAGGAAACAATTAACCAGGATATGACACTGATCAGCGGGATACCGCCATGGGTTCAAATGTATTTTGACAGGCTAATCGAGAAACGTGGAAAAAAAATAAAAGAGATTTTTTCAAATTTTTCAGTAATGGTATATGGTGGTGTAAATTTTGAACCTTATCGATCAAAATTATTTGACAGCATTGGACAAAAAATAGATTCGATTGAAACATTTCCGGCATCCGAAGGTTTTTTTGCTTTCCAGGATTCACAGGAAGCAGAGGGTTTGTTATTAAATACAAACAGCGGGATCTTTTTTGAATTTATACCGGCAAATGAAATTTTTGAAGAGAACCCGACACGACTGCAGTTAAAAGATGTAAAACCGGGAGAAAATTATGCTTTGATCATTAACAACAATGCAGGCCTTTGGGGATATAATCTTGGGGACACCGTGAAATTTGTTTCTACACAACCTTACAGGCTGGTCGTTACCGGCCGCACTAAACATTTTATCTCGGCTTTTGGCGAACATGTAATTGGTGAAGAAGTAGAACAGGCGCTCATGAAGACTGCTGATGAAGAACATATTCATATCACAGAATTTACGGTGGCGCCAAAGGTAGAAGATATAGATGGGAAAAGTTATCACGAATGGTTCATTGAATTTGAAAACAAGCCTTCGGATATGATTGCTTTTATAAAAAAGCTGGATGCCCAAATGAGAGCAAAAAATATTTACTATGATGATCTGATCTCGGGAAATATTCTTCAGCCATTAAAAATAACACCGGTACGTAAACATGGATTTATTGATTACATGAAATCAATTGGTAAATTGGGCGGACAAAACAAAGTGCCGAGATTGAGTAATGACAGGCAGATTGCAGATGAGTTAACGAAATGGGCAGAAAACTGAATCTGTAACTATTCCTGGGATGACAAAATGCTGAATGGCTTTATTGTTTCCTTGTTGAATGACCTGGATAATTATCAACGAAACAATAAAACATTGCAGCAATAAAACAATTTAACTTACCGACTATAGACTAATGACTGACAGTTCTCCTATAAAACGTATTGCCATTTTTGGATC
Organism: Chitinophagales bacterium; assembly: GCA_044448365.1. GTDB lineage: Bacteria > Bacteroidota > Bacteroidia > Chitinophagales > Chitinophagaceae > VBAU01. The sequence continues at coordinate 3,799 of JBIOGV010000264.1, read as the reverse complement.
CACTGGGTCTGTAGGTGTACAAGCCCTCGAAGTGATAGAAGCGAATGCTGATAAATTTGATGTTGAAATTCTTACGGCTCATAAAAATCATGACTTATTGATCAGGCAGGCATTGCGATTTCATCCGAATATTGTGGTCATCAGCGATGAGAATAAATACCCGGAGGTAAAAGACGCTCTTGCATCCACGCCAATAAAAGTATTTGCAGGAGAGAAGGCTTTGGAAGAAGTAGCTGAAATGGATTGTTACGACCTGATGCTGGCGGCCATCGTTGGCTATGCGGGATTGAAGCCAACCCTGAAAGCGCTGTGCCATGGAAAAACGATTGCACTTGCCAATAAAGAAACGTTGGTAGTGGCTGGTGATATTGTAATTCAAAAAGCAGTCGAAAATCGTGTGCCGATCATTCCTGTAGATTCGGAACATTCAGCCATATTTCAATGTCTTATCGGGGAAACAAGAAACAGGATCGAAAAAATAATTCTTACTGCATCCGGGGGTCCTTTTCTTGGCCGTAAACCTAATTATCTTGTAAATGTAAAAAGAGAACACGCCTTACAGCATCCCAACTGGAATATGGGTGCCAAGATTTCTATTGATTCGGCAACATTGATGAACAAAGGACTTGAGATGATTGAAGCAAAATGGCTTTTCAATCTTCAACCTGAACAAATCCAGGTGGTGATACACCCTCAAAGTATCATTCACAGCATGGTACAGTTTGAAGATGGTAGTATAAAAGCACAAATGGGATTACCGGATATGAAATTGCCGATCCAGTATGCACTTGCTTTTCCCAAACGAATTGTCAGCAGTTTTCCACGTTATGATTTTAAAAAAATAAGCACTCTCACGTTTGAAGAACCTGATATACGAACTTTTCGAAATCTTGCCCTGGCAAAAGAGGCCTTATTCAAAGGAGGAAATCTCCCCTGCATTATGAATGCGGCAAATGAATTAGCCGTCTATGCATTCCTTCACAATCGCATCGGCTTCCTGGATATTACAGATGTAGTGGAACGAACTATGGAAAAAGTAAACTTTATCGGCAGACCAACGCTGGACGAATATTTTGAAACCGACGGTGAAGCAAGAAATTATGCCGCCGATCTTATGCGTTTATAGAAACACTCCCGGACGGATGCTGGATTTATCGAAAATTTATAAGTTTCATCACTACAATTATTGACAAAGGGTTAGCACATGACTATTATTTAGCGGATATTTGCAACTATTGTTAATCAAAGTCTGCCCCAGGCAGATCAGAAGTTTATGAATCTATTAGTTATTAACTGGTCTCAGGTCGGATTACAGGCCGGGCAATTATTACTGGCATTATCAATATTGATCATTCTTCATGAATTCGGTCATTATATCACTGCAAAATGGTTCAAATGCCGGGTTGAAAAATTCTTTTTATTTTTTGACCCCTGGTTTGCCCTGGTAAAAAAGAAAGTTGGTGAAACGGTTTATGGAATAGGCTGGCTTCCATTGGGTGGGTATGTAAAAATTGCCGGAATGATCGATGAGAGCATGGACAAAGAACAAATGAAACAACCGCCAAAGGACTGGGAATTCAGAAGTAAACCGGCATGGCAGCGTTTGATCATTATGTTGGGCGGTATTATTATGAATGTGCTTGTTGCCTTTGTGATCTATGCATTCATATTGATGATATGGGGAGAAAGGAAAATTCCTACGGCTTCGATGAAATATGGAGTGCATGTAGTGGACAGCACTCTATATAAAATTGGTATTCGGAATGGAGATAAAATTCTTTCTGTTGACGGGGAAGCAATTGATGACTATGATAAACTCCGCCGGAAAATTTTGTTGGGAAACAATATGACGATTGAACGGGAGGGAAAAACGATAGAATTAAATTTACCTGTTGACCTGATCGGGCAGCTTGTTGAAAACAGGAATAAAAATATTGGAGGATTTGTTGAGCCCAGGACTCCTGCACTTGCTTTTGTGATACCTGATAGTTCAAGAATTTACAGGGCGGGTTTAAGAAAGAACGATCAAATCATAGGCGTTGACTCCAGTCGTGTTGAATATTTCGATGAATTGCAAAATCAATTAGGGACAAGAAAAAATAAAGCCATTTTGCTTACCGTATTAAGAAACGGTCAGACGGTAAATTTTCCTGCCCAGGTTGATAGTGGTGGTAAGCTTGGTTTTTATCCTTATGGCGCCGGAGGTAATTTTGAACAAATGGATAGTTTGGGATGGATAAAATTAAATACTACGAAATATGGATTTTTTGCTGCATTTCCGGCAGGAGTTAGAAAAGCAGGAGAAGAGCTTTCATTTTATATTGATCAGTTTAAAAAAATTCTGAACCCAAAAACAGGCGGCTATAAAGGATTGGGTGGATTCAAAGCAATTGGTTCAATTTTTCCAAAATATGGCTGGGATTGGGAAGCGTTTTGGACAATCACGGCCTTTCTTTCAATTGTTCTTGCATTTATGAACCTTTTGCCTATACCTGCTTTGGATGGAGGACACGTCATGTTTACATTATATGAAATGATCACCCGGCGCCGGCCAAGTGATAAGTTTCTGGAATATGCCCAGATGGTGGGAATGGTGTTATTGCTTGCACTAATGCTGTATGCAAACGGCAATGACTGGTTTGGGTGGGGAAAATAAGATGATAATTTTATAGATGATAGATGATAGTTATTTAGATAAAACCTGCCTGCCGGCAGGCAGGGATAATAGTGAAAAGATAAAAGTGACTTTAGGGCAAAAAACTTTTATCTATCGGATGATAGTTTTACAGATGATAGATGATAATTTCAGGTTTAAGAAATTTTAGCGGGAAAAAAAACTTTTATCTACTATCTATTCACTATTATCTAAAAAAGGGGGTGCCTGGTTTTGACAGCGTAGATCTTTGAAAGTATAAGCATGCCGGGCGTTGCGTAATTAGCCCGTTAATCTGAATACGAAAACTATAAAAGGCAATACACAATTTGCCATGGCTGCTTAATTAGTAATTAGGTAGTCATTATGGCCGAGTGAGAAGGCAGTCCTGTTGCCCGCTCCTCCGCTTAATCAACAACAAAATGGGATGCTGCTATCACAGGCTGTGCCGGTAGCAAAAGACTCATTCAGCTAAGGAATTGATCGGTTGTTTGTTTCCAGTTGATTCCCGAAACAATAAAACAGAATAAGCATGTAGAAGGCTTTTGAAGAATATGTTTGGACACGAGTTCGATTCTCGTCACCTCCACTAAGTATCAATGCAAAAAAATGCAAGCGGCTGCAAAACGATGATTAGCAGTCGCTTTTGATTTTGTGATGTTGCAAAGGTCTGCAGAGGGATGCATTTTCCCGGTGTACTTTTGGAGACATGGAAGTAAAAAACCCTGTTCATTTTCATTTTTTCCACCCGAACTCGTGTATTGCAGCCCTTTGCACTACTTAGCACTTTGAAAGTCTTCACCAGCCTGTGAATTTTATAACCTTTAAAATTTACAGTTATGCTGGAATTACTTGACATCCGATTTAGCTTCTTTTGCCGCACAACACACAGCAACACAGACGGCAAGCATCCTATTATTCTAAGAATTTCTTTTCGGCAGGGGCGTCGAGATCTTTTCACCGGTCTTTACTGTTCAAAGGTGGACTGGGATAGTAATACAACCTCAGTATTGAAAACAGACAAAGAGGCTGTGAGTAAGAATCGAAACCTGGAAATCATTTTACGAAAAGCAAATAATGTTTTTGATTCATTGCGCTTTTCGGGAGAAGAATTTAGCATTGATGAACTAGTTGAAAAACTAAAGG
>JBIOGV010000263.1:0-5320 GCA_044448365.1 Chitinophagales bacterium | reverse complement strand
TGGTTTTATGTGGTTTGGAACTTTTGATGGCCTGGACAGGTTTGATGGTTATAATTTTAGGGTCTTTAAGTCAAATTACAATGACAGTAATTCGATTGAAGGGGCTAAGATCTATTCTATTGTTGAAGACAAAGACGGGATCTTATGGATAGGAACTAATGAAGCTTTGAACAGGTATGATTTTAAAACGGATCACTTTGAACATTTTTATGTTCAGGATAGTTTGCATCAACAACTCAAAGTTTCATATGATCCTTTTTTCATTGATGATAAAAATGAGTTATGGTTTACTTATAAAAATGATTTGGGCTCGGTGAATTTAGCAACGGGGAAGATGATAACTTATCCATTTGCTGATGGAGTGATGAGAGATTTTCCAACAATTGGGTACCCGGAAAGAAAGTTTTACCGTCATCTTTCGAAAATATATACAAGTGGTAATGATGGATTACACGTTGTTGACATAGATAAGAAACAAGCGGAATTTTATTTTTCATCAAATCCAAAAAACCAATTTGGCAGGCAGGTGTTGATAGGTGGGGTGTTGGAAGACAAGAACCATATTTTATGGCTTGGCACGGAAAATGGCATGATATCGTTTAACCCTGTTACAAAACAAACCCAGGTATTTAATGAATATCAAACAAAAAAAAATATTACAACATTCTTTTTAGCAGGAGATCATGATGATAATATCTGGTGCGGTGGCGCAATGGGGGTATTTCTGTTTAATACAATCACAAAGAAATTCGTCAGGAATTATAGCAGAGACCCGGCAGATCCCGAGAGCATTGGAAAGAACTCGGTAACTTCTCTTTTTATAGACAGGGACAATAATGTATGGATAGGGATTGACCCGGATGGAATTGATAAGATTAACCCGGCTTATGAACAGCTTAACCATGTAAAAATAAATCCAAAGGAGAGAAATACAGATTATTCGAGTTCGATATGGTCAATTGCTGAAATTGACGCACGCAATATTCTTCTATGCTCAAATCATAAAGACGTTGCGATATATGATAAAATCACGGGGGAAAGCAAAAAAATTGATTTACCAAAAAGTTTCCAAAAGTCGTTTAATAACAATAACACAATTTTAGACAGTCACGGAAGGATATGGATTGCCTCAGATTCCGGTCTTTGCTACTCCGACGATAAAACGAAAACATTTAAAATAATTGAAAAAAAAGATTTTTCCAATGCGTATCTTTTTGAATACAATAAAAGGATTTTCATAGGGACCGGCAACGGCTTAGTTTTCTTGTCAATGAATACACAAGCAGGTGACGCAGAAACAATACATTTATTTGATGGTAGGGGAATAAATTTTATCGGTAAATCTCCAAATGGACTTTTATGTGTCACAACATGGGATAAAGAATTGTTTTTTATTGATGCAGGAAATGGTAAACCATCGATAGTCAAAAAAAAGGTCTTCGACTTTCAAATAAAATCAATTTTTTTCCAGGATGAGAATACTTTGTGGTTGGGTACAAGCGTCGGTCTTGCTAAATATATCGTTTCACAAAACTCTTTAAAATTGTTTACTGAAAAAGAAGGGCTTGCCAATAACTATGTGTATTGCGTGCTTAAAGGAAATGACGGAAATCTATGGATGAGCACCAATCATGGGATCTCAAGATTTGATATGACAACAGAAGGATTTACCAATTATGGTCTTTCAGAAGGAGCGCAGGCATTGGAATACAATACCCACTCATTTTTTCAATCTCCTTCGGGTACTATCTATTTTGGAGGAGTAAAGGGACTTAATTATTTCAATCCATCTAAAATAAAAGACTTTTATTTTAACCCTCCCGTGCAATTATTAAGCATATCCGCTAATGGCAACACAGTTCCTTTAGAAAAGTTTTTGCAGCAAAGCAAGCCTGTCAAATTCCAAAGCGATGAAAATAACATTTCAATAGAATTTGCAGCAATCGATTTTAATCGAAACGATAATATCAACTATTTGTACAAACTCCGGGATAAGGATGGATGGACCTCGATTGGTAACCAGAGAACGCTGAATTTTGCCAATCTTTCTCCTGGTCATTATTTTCTCGAGGTAAAAGCACAATATTCATACAACCAGGTATCGCCTCATATTTTGAAATTTGAATTTATCATTCTTTCTCCATTTTACAGGACCTACTGGTTTATTGCCATAGTTTGTATCGTCATCGGGTTAATTATTTATGGTGTTTACAGGTACCGGATTAACCAGTTTTTGAACTTGCAGGCCATTCGAAACAAGATTGCCAGGGATCTTCATGATGAAGTGGGCGCTACACTCAGCGGACTTTCTATGTACAGTCATCTTACCAGGTCTCAGCTAAAAACGCAACAAACAGAGGAAGTAGAAAAATCGTTGAATATAATGCAGGAATCGGCCAGCGACATGGTCACTAAACTTAGTGATATCGTATGGTCAATCAGCCCGGAGCAAGATTCATTAGTAAAGCTCACTCAAAAATTAGAAGAGTATGCGATCGAAATGGCGGCAACAAAAAATATGAAAACAGAGTTCAGGTTTCAAAAAGAATTATCAAATTTGAAATTGCCTATGGAAAGCCGGCGCAATATGTATTTGTTTTGTAAAGAAGCTATCAACAATGCGGTTAAGTATAGTGGCGGAGCCATACTTGAATTAAGTATTAAAGAAGCAAATGGTATTCTTGAATGTTCTGTACGCGATAATGGGAAAGGTTTTGATATGCAAACAATAAAACGTGGCAATGGTTTGGGGAATATGCAAAAACGGGCGAATGAAATAGGTGCGAAGCTTATAATGAAGTCAGAACAAAATGAAGGTTCTTTGTTTTCCATGCAATTAAAAATCACCTGATGGGGTACGACGAAACCTGTTTTTTAGATGTAGATTGCAACCTGTTTGTGTATTCATAAACTTAGTTCCTGGATATAAGAGTTTCCATATTTGAAGATAATAAACTGGTGAGAGATGCCTTGCAGGCCATTCTCAACGGAACTGCCGGCTATATATGTTGCGGTGCTTTTGCAGATTGTAATCACTGGGAATTTGATATAAGGCGAAGCAGGCCTGACGTGATACTTATGGATATCGAAATGCCCGGCATGAATGGTATTGAGGCCACAAAGAAGATCGGTGAACGATTTCCCGAAATAAAAATCCTGATCCAAACTGTTTTTAACGACAGTGAAAAGATTTTCCAGGCTCTTTGCGCCGGCGCCTGTGGCTACATACTTAAAAACGACCCCCCACATAAATACCTCGATGCGATCAGTGAAGTGTATTATGGCGGTGCGCCGTTAAGCGCTTCCGTTGCCAAAAAACTGCTTGCTTTTTTTGGCAATAAAAATGTAATGCTTGTAGCTCCCGGAAACAGCGATCATCAGCTAAGTGACCGCGAAAAAGAAATATTGCATCTTATGGTTGAAGGCCATAACTATAAGGCGATTGCCGAAAAACTGTTTATCAGTTATGAAACGGTACGCACTCATGTAAAGCATATCTACAAGAAACTCCACGTAGCCAGCCGCAGTGAAGCCATAATGAAGGCCATACAGCACGGCCTTTCCTGATTTTTTAAAATACCCCAATGGGGTATTGATTTCCTTTTTCCGATAAAAGAACTTTCGGATGCTATCTTGAATTTTTTTTGGACCACGCCTAAATTAATTGTTTATGAAAAAAAATCTTACAATCACAACGGGTATTATACTGATTATGCTTGTGTTGTTCACACGATGCAAAAAAAATGCTGCACCTGTTTCCGGGGAGAACAATTCTGAATCTGCCGGCATAGATAATTTTTTTAACAACGGTTGCCGTCTGGTACATCATGAATGGCAGGGCGCCTTTATATGGGACTTTCAATATAATAATAAAGGATTGGCTTATAAATGGACAATCGACATCGGTGACGGGTTTCCCCAAACCTATACGATGAAATATGATCGATTCAACAGGCTTATCAAAGACTATGACACTGTCGAAAATACAGCGGTTTATATAGACTCCTACATTTATTCAGGCAATCGTATAACCGAAGATAAATGGACATCTGGCGACGGTTCGTCTAATGGGGATATTGTGTTTACCTATAATAACAGGGGACAAATTGCAAAGACGGACGATAATATAAATGATATACACTCAGTGCTGTCTTACGACCGGTTCGGCAATTGTACCCAGGAAAATCTTTACTATGGCAGCGATCTTTATTTTTCAGATAATTATACATTCAATGTGCCTATTGAGAATCCCTGGCGAACCATCCATGGGATTGATTTTGCATTTCCATATACGGGAGTAGGTCTTTAGAACAAATGGTGGTTTACCAGCAATACAGGCATCGTTTATGACGGTGGCGGTAACCCTACTGTTCTGTATGACTATGACCCTTCCAAAACAACTTTCAAAACCGGTTTTCAGAATCACCTTATTTCAGCAAACTATTATGATAATATTTCCCAGGCCTCTTCTACTATTTCTTTTGCCTATGATAATTGTGGCGGCCGATCAGACGCCTCAGGTGCAGGATCTTCCTTCGAGAATAACAGAAATGTTGCAACACCCAAAACTTCTATGAACCTGCGGTCATTGTTTTTTCATGCCACCGCAAAAACAGTAAAAGAACAGATCAATAAACTAAAGATGCAATTTCAAAAATAAGTAGATAAAAAATTGCCAATCTTTTCATTCCCGATAATATCACGTGCAAAAAGGAATGACCATTCTTAGCAGTTACGCTAAACCTTGTTAAGATCTAAACACAATCTCTTATTAATAACGAAAACTCAAAAAACTGTTTATGAAAAAGAACCACTTAAAAATTTCCGGCTTTTTGGCCGTTGTCATCCTGCTTATTGCCGGATGCCAAAAAGAAATCAAACAAACCACTACCGGGGACAACGATCAGAAAAATATAACCGACTTTTTTGGTCATAGAGATGGATGCCGGTTGGTAAGCAATACCAGTGAATTTGGAGGCTACACTTACACATACAATCGCCGGGGATTGGTCGATGAATGGACTGTTACCGATTATGGCAATCTTAAAATGGAATATAATTTCCTTGGGCGTTTGATTAAATCCAGCTTGTATACAGACGGTGTGTTGATCAATACTATTGTTTTTTTCTACCAGGGTGACCGCGTTGTGAAGGAAACCTGGTATGATGGAAATACACAAAACAAAGTAGACGAGATATTTTATTCTTACAACAAAGATGGGAAGGTATGGAAGTCTCAAAGTTTTATCAATGATTACTATAGTTTCTATCACTACACCCCTGATGGCGGAAGCGTCGATGGATGGAAATTTTATTCTGG
>JBIOGV010000262.1:0-5348 GCA_044448365.1 Chitinophagales bacterium | reverse complement strand
CTGTTACCAACTTTGATCGTGTAAGTTTTTACCGCAAAAGCGGAGTCTTCGAGTGCCTTAAACATATCTTCATCGGTGGTATCATCACCTATGCATAGTACAAAATCCGGTTGGGCCTCATTTAATATTTTCATCGTGATCGTTCCTTTGTCAAAACCGGCCATTCTAACCTCCACAATTTTATTTCCATCCACTATCTGAAATGGTGTGTTATGAATTATTTGCGAAAGATCATTCATTAATTCACGGGAAAAGGTAAAACCCGAATCAACCTCTGTATTTCGATAATGCCAGGCAAGTGTGCTTGTTTTTTCTTCGATGAATGAGCCAACACATCTTGCAACAAACAGCTGCATGATACGGCGAACCTGGTCTTTCCACTGATCTGAAACTGTAACAAGCTGTTGCCAGGGTTCATTTCGCATTTTTAAGCCGGCTCCATGTTCTGCCACCAAAGTGAGTGGCAGATATCCAAACCATTTTTCCAGCGTACCGGCATCTCTGCCGCTTATAATGGCTACATGATTATCGGGGTCAGATGATATAGAAGCTAAGAGTTCTTTCACGTCTTCAACCGGAACAGCTTCAGCAGGTATTTTTGTTATAGGGACAAGTGTACCATCGTAATCGATCAGCAAAAATCTTTTTCCTGGTTCTGCATAGTGCCGGCAAATACCATCAATTGTTTTTTCGTCTAATGTTTCCACACTTAATTTTTGTTGTTACTTTTTATTTCTTTCAATTGATCTAAAAAATCAATCACCCATATACCACATCTTATTCCTGTAATGGTCACTTCTCAATGCCCTTTCAATACTATCAGGAATATCATGAATGTCTTCAGGGTTCACCAGCAACGCCTCATTTAATTGGATAGCAGCGCCCCAAGCTCACTTAAAATTAATACTCCTGTGCGAGAAACTAAACTGGCTGCAAATTCCTTTGCCATAAATTCATTCCGTTATGCAGTTCTGGTATCAATACTACATCGGCGAGTTAGATACGTTGCAGATCATTCATGCATGGAAGGCTGACGCCTGTAAATGATCGGTTGCCTATGATTTAACAAAAATTGGGGCAAAAAAAACCATACAAAACAAGAATCAAATCAAGTATTAATTGAAGCTGAAAAAGAAACAAGGAGTTTAAAACAGTCAATAAAAAAACCGTCCCTGGTAAGAGACGGTTCAAAATCTTTTGTTTTCAAAAATTAATATGGCATAATAAGAGTAACGCTATTACCCCCTGCTCCTGTCCATACAATTTTGAAATAATAATGACCAGTTCCCGGACATGAAGTCGGATTACCGGTTGCATCAAGACCAAATGTTGTATTAGCTGTTACGAGAGGCGTAACATGTTTCACTTCACCGCTTACGATCCTGAATGCACAATCTTGCCTGATCACTATAGGTTGTACAGTTGAAGTGGCAAATGCGTGTCCTAAGCGGTTTAGACCCCATTCAGAAATATTAGTATCAGCTCCATCAGTATGCGTACCGGAAACAGAAACTACAGCGCTGTTATCGCTGTTATCCCAAGTAAATAGTCTTTGCCTGGCTATCTGCCATGTGCGTTGAGTATTGTCATCAAAAGTTATTGACATGCCGCTGCTGGTCAATGTATGAGTAACTGTACCGAGTATCGGAAGATTTATTAAAAGCCCGCCATTTACATTAGTGTATATGAGCGTTCCATTAAGTGTAATACTTTTATTATCACTTACGCGGGTAATTTTTAAAGTGTTAAAGGTTATACTTATTGACGCATTGGCGTCTTTCCAGTGTGTGCCCTTTGCCATTGAAAGAACAACTGAACCGGTACGTGTACGGGTGCCTAAACATGTTCCACTATAAGTTATAGTGACTGTCATAGGATCGCTCACACTGTCAAAAGCGAGAGAGGCATCACAACTCCAGGGGTTAGTTTGAGCGTGATCTAAACGGCCTGAAAAACTTGAATAAGCTTCAAGCGAGGCATCAGCATCATTTGCTACTGCTTCCGTTTCGTTAGAGACTCTTGCCTGGTCATCTGACTGAGTAGATGCTTCTGTTGCGGTTGTATCCGTAGAAGAACCTTTTTCTTTTTTACATGCTGTAAAAATTGCAACCAGGAAAAGAATAGCGGTTGTTAAAACCAGAATTTTGTTTTTCATTGTTGTACTGTTTGTTTTTATCGTATGCATAGACCGGAAACATTGTTTGAAGTTTAAAAACTATTTTATGTTTTTCCGATTCATGCAAACAATTATGGCACAAACGCAGAGAAAGAGATTTTTATTGCGGGATAGTAAATATACTTAGGGTTTTTAGTTGCCCTTTTATATTAAGAAAATTTGTCAGCTTATTGAAGACCTTTATAAAACCTTTTCGCACATTCGTAAAGCAATAAATTTGGTATGCATCCTTGCAGGTTTTTTATTGATTCGATTTTCTGTGATTCCATTCATCAGCCTTCATTTCAAATTTAATTTCTCCCTTTCCGTGTGTACCGACTTCTTTCCAGCCTGCTTTCCTGTAAAATTTCTCCGCTCTTGTGTTGGGAGCAGTTCCCAGCCAGATTATTGAATCGGTTTGTTTGAAATACCAGTCAAGCATATCATCATGCAATCTTTTTCCAATACCGCACCCTTCAAAACCTGGTTCAACAAATAAAGCCCAAACATTATGATCTTTTAAATCCACGATCGCAAAACCAACGATACGATCATTTGATTCACATACCCATCCTTTGCCGCGATGGAGTAAATAATTTTTACAATCTTCATCAGTAACCAAAGCAGGATCAGATAAAGTATTTTCCTTTACCAAATTTCTTACGATCTGCATTTGCGGAATGTCTGCTATTGCTGCTTCTCTGAAAATCATCATCGCCATTCATTTTTCGCAAAATCACCGATCAGTTTCATTACTGTTGTTCCCTCTTCGCCACTGCAGGGATTCGGTCCTTCATCCAAAAAATACTCAACTACTTTTTCAATCATTGGTTGTTGCACATGCTGCAGGGGTTCAAATAAAAAATTTTCCGTCGTGCCATCCACGGTCAGGGTTATGAGCTTATGTTCAAAAAAACTAAAACTGATCTTTCCCTTTTCACCCATGATCTCACAAAAATCTTTTTCATCTTCTTTCGAAACATTGAAACACCAAATTCCGTTGAATACCACGCCATTTTTAAATTGAATAGTTCCCGCAACCAAATCGTCTGCATCATATAAACCGGCCTGGTTTATTGCAATACCTGACACCTTTTGAGGCTCACCAAAAAAATAATACATCAAGTCAAGCTGATGAGGAGAAAGATCATGAAACAAACCTCCGCCGGCAATAGCAGGATTCACTCTCCAGGCTGTTTTCGGAACCAGGAGTTCTTCCTGCGAAAGAGATGGTTTATACAACTCAGATCGGGCAAAAAGAATTTCGCCAATAACTTTTTCAGTTATTAATTGTTTTACTTTTTTGAAAAGAGGTTGCGCCCGGCGATAATGTGCCACAACAAGCTTTAGTTTTTTTTCTTTTGCGGCCCTTGCCATCCTTTCTGCCGATGCTGCATTGACCGACATTGGTTTTTCTACATACACCGGCTTGCCTGTATTCAATGTTGCTATCGTATATTCTTCATGAGAAGACGGAGGTGTAGCAATATAAACAGCATTGATATCCGGATCATGAATAAGATCATTTGCACTGGTGTACCATTTTGGAACATTGTGACGCAAAGCATAATCCTTTGCTTTTTCACCATCCCGCCGCATTACAGCAATCAGTTCGGAGTTTTTTACTTTATTAAAAGCCGGGCCACTCTTCACTTCGGTAACATCGCCACAACCAATGATACCCCATTTTATTTTTTTCATGCAATTATTTTTTTGGCTCAATCAGGTCCCAAAGATTACCATAGAGATCTTTAAATACTGCTACCGTTCCATATGTTTCAACTTTAGCTTCTCGTACAAACTCAATTCCTCCGGCGCGCATAGTATTGTAATCTCTCCAAAACTCATCAGTATAAAGAAACAGGAAAACGCGGCCTCCCGTTTGATTTCCGATCCTGGTTTTTTGTTCTTCATTAGCGGCCTTTGCTAACAACAGGCAACATTCATTTGATCCTTTTGGCGAAACGATGACCCATCGTTTGGTTTCACTCAAAACCGTATCTTCAATGAGGGTGAAATGAAGTTTTTGTGTATAAAATTGAATGGCTTCATCATAATCGTTTACCACTAATGCAATATGTGCAATGTGCTGTTTCACTTTTTCTGTTAGAAAGAGATAGGTTGGTTTGTCCCAGTTATCATTTTTTATTCAGCCATCCATTATCCTTCAGCCAATCGGCAAGACGCTGCGGCCATGTCTTAATAGTGTTCAATGAAGAACGGTTTCCCATATTGAAGGCATGATTGCCCTGTTCATATAAATGCATTTCTACGGGCACTTTTGCCCTGCGGTGCATTTGAAGCAATTTTACAATCGGCTCCGAACAGCATGTATCATCATTGGCTGCTAATAAAAAAGTAGGCGGTGAAGAAGATGCCACCGAATCGGGAACTGCCAATGGACCCGGATAAATTAATACCTGGAATGCCGGTCTTGCAGTGACGTAATCAATTGCATCATTACTTGCAAAATTTTTATCAGCATAATGATACGATACCCAGCCGGCAACTTCTCCACCCGCGGAAAAGCCCATCACCCCTATTCTCGCGGTATCAATATTATAATACTTAGCGATGCTTCGCACCAGTCTCATTGCCCGAAAAATATCCTGTTTTACATTTTCTTCTTTATAAGGAGAATTTTCTTCTCTGAACAAACGATATTTTAAAACAAATGCTGCAACCCCGATACTATTAAGAAATTTTGCGGGATCTTTTCCTTCTGAATTATAAACCAATGTACGGTGTCCGCCACCCGGGCAAATCACCACGGCAGCACCTGTTGCGATTTCCTTTGGCGGAAGATAAACAGTAACGGTAGGATAATGAATGTTTTTTACCCACCAATCCTTTGCTTCTTCTTTTTCATTTCTCCTGTTTTCAAAACCCGGAGCGCCGTTTTGCCATAAAGCAATTACGGTTGAACTGTCCTGTGCAAAAACAGAAATTGATACAAAAAATAAGGCAATAAAAAAGAAATTTCGCATAATGAAAGTTTTATTAGAAGTTATAGCAGCATTATTTTTTCCCTGTCGCAGCCCAAAGAATACCTGCATATAAATGATTTAGAAATGCATCGTTGCTGAAGTCGGTTGGTAAATGACCCAGGGCTGTATAAAAAGAACGCCCTCCATCATAGTCATGATACCAGGCAATGGGATGCATTGGCCCCATTCCTTCTCCTTTTTTTGTT
>JBIOGV010000261.1:0-5373 GCA_044448365.1 Chitinophagales bacterium | reverse complement strand
TTGCTATTCTCATTTCCTGCCTGGGCCTGTTTGGTCTTGCAACATTTAGTGCAGAACAGCGTACAAAAGAAATTGGAGTAAGAAAAGTGCTGGGTGCAAGCGTTACCGGGATCATCGCCCTTCTTTCAAAAGATTTTTTAAAACTGGTGGCTGTTTCTGTTGTGATTGCGTCACCCATTGCCTGGTGGGTGATGAATAAATGGCTGCTCGATTTTGCATATCGCAAAAATATCAGCTGGTCTGTTTTTGCCGTAACAACACTTGTTGCCTTGTTGATTGCATTGTTTACAATCAGCTTCCAGGCAATCAGGGCGGCGATTGCCAATCCTGTGAAATCGTTACGAACGGAGTGAGATCGTAAAACGTCAGACGTGAGTCGTCAATAGGTAACCACCCGCGATTCACATCTGACGTCTCACGACAGAAATTAGAAGTTGACAAATAAAAAGAAACGTCATGATCAAAAATTATTTCAAAACCGCATTCAGGAACTTATGGAGAAATAAAATTTTTTCCATTATAAAGATATTGGGGTTAAGTATCGGTCTCACTGTATGTATGCTTATCTTTCTCTATACTAAAGATGAAATAAGCTATGATCAATTTCATAAAAACAAAGCACAGATTTTCCGCATTGTTCAATCATGGCAAATGGGTAAGGACCCCGCACAAAAAATGGGTATCACCAATGCCGTGATGGGTGAGGCTTTTCAAAAAGAGATTCCGGAAGTGCAGCAGTATGTACGCGTAAATGGTGTAGCGGTAACTATAAAACAGAAAACTGAGATTTTTACTGAGAACCCTTTGTTTGTTGATGATAATTTTTTCTCGATTTTTTCATTCCCGGTGCTGGAGGGAAGCAAGAAAACTGCGTTAAAAGATCTTCATTCCGTTGTTCTTTCTGCAGACATGGCAAAGAAATATTTTGGAACAACAGATGTAGTCGGCAAAATAATGCAAATAAAGCTGAACGATGAATTTGAAAATTTTACGGTTACAGCAATTGCAAAAAACTCCCCTCAAAATTCCTCATTGAATACAAGCATCCTGCTTCCTTTCAACTACTATGAAAATTTTAATCGTAATAAAGATTGGATCGGTGGCAGCCTGAATACCTTTTTATTCATTACCCCAGGTGCAAATATAAAAGCAGTAGAACAAAAGATGCAATCGTTGTTTGATAAGAATACCAAAGACGAAATAGCAAAAGCACAGCAGCAACAGGGAATTTCCATTAAGATCAAATTGGGATTGCAACCGCTAACAGGAATTCATCTTAGCAAGGAGGCGGGCCCTGACAATGGAATGGCAGACGGAAGCAAGACCGCTTATTCTTATATTCTTACCTGTATTGCCATTTTTATTTTGGTCATTGCCTGTATCAATTTCATAAACCTGGCAGTTTCACAATCTCTGAAACGAAGCAAAGAAATCGGTATCCGGAAGGTTGTGGGTGGCACGCGGAGCCAGTTGATCAAACAATTTTTAGCAGAATCCTTTCTTGTTTCTTTGATCGCGTTTTCAATTGCCATTATTTTAACTATAACGATCCTTCCTTTCTTTAATGAATTAGCCAACAAAAAATTAAGTCTCTCTTACCTATCAGATGGTTATTTGTATGCTGGTTACTTTTTATTACTGCTTGTTACTTCATTTATTGCTGGTTTTTATCCGTCACTGGTATTATCCGCTTTTCAGCCCGTGAAAGTTTTATACAACAGGCAGAAAATGATGAGAAAAAATTATCTCACCAAAGGACTAATAGTATTGCAGTTTGCACTTGCAATTTTCCTGATCATTGGCACCATTGTAATAAACTCCCAATTAAATTTTCTTCTGTACACTAACCCGGGATATGACAGCCAAAACCTGGTACGTCTCGATCTGCCTCCTTATAGCAAAACCAGTAATGCACTTCCTGCTATTTTCAAAAACGAATTATTGGGAAAACCGGGTATTATAAATGTCGCTGCAAGAAATGGCGGGAGAACCATTTCAGGAGTAAAAGTAGAAGGGAAACAAATTGCCGTCGAAAACAATAAAATTGATGACGGGTATTTGCCCGTATTTAGGATCCCAATCATAGCGGGCAGAAATTTTTCTCCGGATTATCCTTCTGATTCAACACAGGCTGCTATCGTAAATGAAAGTTTTGTAAAGGAAGCAGGATGGAAATTAACCAATGCTGTTGGAAAAACATTTAATTCAATGGATGAAGACAAAAAAGAACCTATCACGGTTATTGGCGTAGTAAAAGATTATCATTTCACCTCATTGAAAGAAAAAATAACTCCCGAGATCTTTTCCATGGATACAAGTGCCAGTTACGGTCAAATATGGGTAAAGATCAGGCCAAACGATATTCCCCAAACCCTTTCGCTGCTGCAGAGCACCTATAAAAAAATACTTCCCTGGTTTCCTTATTCCTATCAATTTATGGATGACATCAACGCAAAAAATTACGAAACCGAAACAAAATGGAAACAGATCATCAGCATTGCATCCGGGCTTTTTATTTTCATTTCATGTATAGGCTTGTTAGGTCTTGTCATGCTATCTATTGAGCAACGGACCAAAGAAATTGGTATACGAAAAGTACTGGGTGCCGCCGTATACAGGATCATGATCCTTGTTTCAAAAGAGTTGATCATATTGATCTCGATCGCATTCGTTATGGCAACACCTGTTGCATATTATTATACAAACAAATGGCTTCAGGATTTCTTTTATCGTATCAGTATCGGGTGGTGGATGTTTGTTTTGGCTGGAGCATTGGTCATTACGATTGCATTGATTACATTAAGTTACCAGGCAATAAAAGCGGCGATTGCCAACCCTGTGAAATCGTTACGAACGGAGTGAGGACGTGAAACGTCAAACGTGAATCGTCAATGAAGAATGCTTTTCACGATTCACGTCTCACGATTGACGACAAGAGTTTTGAATTGACAATGGGGAAAACAACATGATCAAAAATTATTTCATTGTAGCTCTGAGGAATTTATTAAGAAATAAAATTTATTCCTTTATCAATATTGCGGGGTTGAGTATTGGTTTGGCCTGTGCCATGCTGATCATTTTATACGTGAAGGACGAAGTGAGCTATGACCGATTCCATTCCAATGTCCATACTATTTATCGGATCGTTTCCCAGGGCATTGATAAAAATGGGAACAAGGGGCGCAAAAGTCCAAACACGGGTTATTTACAGGGCCCCAGGTTTGCACAGGTCATTCCCGACATAAAATATTTTGTGCGTGTACAAAGCGGAAATGAAAATATAAAGACCGGCACCGAAGTCAAGGGCCAGGATTTGTTGTATGTGGATTCAAGCTTCTTTGATGTATTTTCTTTCCCACTTTTAAGTGGTGATCCTAAAACCTGTTTAAAAGATCCTTATTCCATCGTGCTTTCTGAAGAGATTGCAAAAAAACAATTTGGTACAACTGATGCGATCTGCAAAATAGTGATGCTGAAAGATGATAGTGTTTTTGTACCACACAAAGTAACGGCGGTAGCAAAAAAATGCCCTCAAAATTCTTCTGTCAAATTTGATGTGCTGTTGCCCATATGTGAATCTGCTGCCGATGCACAAAACAGTGAGAACTGGTTTAATATCTTTTTGAATACGTTTGTTCTGCTGAATCCCAATGCAGATGTGCAGGCTGTTGCCAATAAAATGCAAAAGTTTTATGCTGAAGATTCCAGGGAGGCGCTAAAATCAATAACGGCAAAATATGGTCCAATGGACTGGAAGGATCAATACTTCCTGCAGCCCTTTCTTGATATGCACATGAGCACCGAACTGCCGGCGCAAAACGGGCTCTCGGATGCGAGCAATCCAATGTATGCTTACATACTCTCGGGCATTGCATTATTTATATTGCTTATTGCCTGTATCAATTTTGTGAACCTTACCGTAGCTCGTTCTGTAAAACGCACAAAGGAAATCGGCATAAGAAAAGTAGTCGGTGGGGACAGAAGACAACTCATCATACAGTTCCTCGGAGAATCTTTTTTGCTTTGCATCATCGCATTTACACTGGCTGTGGGAATCGTGGAACTCATCCTGCCCGTGTTCAATAATCTTTCCAACAAGGCCCTCGCACTTTCTTATTTGTTTGATGTAAAGCTTATCGGTGGTTATATACTTCTTTTTATTCTTACGGCTTTACTCGCCGGTTTCTATCCTGCACTCATATTGTCATCATACAACCCTGTACAAACGTTGTACAGCCGGTTTAATCTTGCCGGTAAAAATTACCTGCAAAAATCGCTTGTGGTGCTCCAGTTTGCCCTGGCTTCCTTTTTAATCATCGCCACATTCACCATTTACGCGCAGTTTAATTTTTTAACTACAGAAAAGTTGGGTTATGATGACAGCAACATGGTGATTGTTCAAAAAGATTTCACGAAACACGATGAGGCCATGCTTTTCAAAAATGAATTGCTGAAAGATCCTGATATCGTAAGCGTTGCTCCAAGAAACGGTGGCATGTGGGGAACAGTAGCAAAGATCAGCAATGATTCTACTATAGAGTTCGATTATGAAACAGTTGATGAGTCGTATTTGCCCACATTGAAAATTTCTTTATTGGAAGGAAGAAACTTTTCGCCCGATTTTTCCTCTGATTCTGCCCAATCTGTTTTGGTAAACGAATCATTTGCAAAACGGGCCGGATGGAAAAATCCAATCGGCGAAACGGTGAACTTTTGGTATGACAATAAAAAATATAATGTAATCGGCCTGGTGAGGGATTATCATTACACATCATTAAATGAAAAAATAGGCCCGCAGTTGTTTACCATGAAAAATGATAATCGTTACGGCATGGCCTACATCAAAATAAAACCAAATACAGAAGCTGGAAGTCTCAAACAAATTCAAAAAGTATTCAAACAACTATTTCCCTTAAGCCCGTATGCATATACATTCATGGACCAGGAAAACCGAAAAAATTATGAAGCGGAAGCGAAGTGGAAACAGATCATGCTGTTTGGTGCAATACTCACCATTTTTATATCATGCATTGGTTTGTTCGGCTTATCCGTTTTGTCTGCTGAAAAACGTACAAAAGAAATCGGGATAAGAAAAGTGCTGGGTGCATCGGTTAAGGGAGTCGCAGCCATTCTTTCAAAAGACTTTTTAAAACTTGTATTTATTTCATTAGTGATTGCCATGCCTGCAGCATGGATAGCAGCAAACAAATGGCTGGCGAATTATCCTTACCGGATTACAATTAGCTGGCAGTTGTTTGCAGGCGCAGGTTTATTGGTAATAATGATTGCCCTGTTAACGGTAAGTTTCCAGGCGATCAAAGCGGCGATTGCCAACCCTGTGAAATCGTTACGAACGGAGTGAGATCGTTAAAC
>JBIOGV010000260.1:0-5417 GCA_044448365.1 Chitinophagales bacterium | reverse complement strand
ATATATTTTGTGCTGTCAAAAATCCGGATAGGAAAGTTCCCGATAACACCGCCGTCCACAAACACATTTAATCCTTTTTTATGTTTGGGATGATGGATTACATTTCCTTTCTCATCAACAAATACGGCTTCAAAATATAATGGGATGCTCATGGAAATCCTGACAGCATCTTTTACTTTCATTTCAGGATAATTTTCATAAGAAAAAACGACCAGTTTCTGTTCATTTATGCAAGTTCCCGTTACGTACAGGTCTTTAAAATTTTTTTGGTGTAACTCTTCAAAACTGACATCCGCATTCCCCGTTTTGGCAGCAATTATTTTCTCCAGCCATTTTTCAAGTTTAGAATTTCTGTACCAGCCAAAATACTTACGAGTTCGATTCATTCCGCCAATGAAAATAAACCGGCCATCATTAAATTTTTTAAAGTTGGTAGCTGAAATTATTTTAGCTATTTCTTCTCCCGTATAACCTAATGAAATGGTCAGGGCCATTACAGCTCCTGCGGAAGTGCCAGCCAGTTTTTCAACGTTTTGCAATAGGCCCCTTGCCTCTAATTCCTGTATGGCTCCGCAATAAGCAATGCCGCGAACGCCGGCTCCTTCAAATACAAGATTTTTTACAGGTTGTGTTAGCTGGGCTTCAACATTTACATGCCCAATAATGAGCAGGAAGGCGACTAACCATTTTTTCATAGTGAATGATTTAATGAGATAAACATTTGAAGTTAGTGTTTATTAAAGGAAAAGGTGATTGCGATTGACAACAAGCAATGAAATCACAAATTGATCAGGCGACCAACTTGAATGAGGAACTCAACTGACTATTCTAATTTCTTCATCAATGCCTGCAAACCATTCCTTGTTCCTTCAAAATATTTTGTGTCCTTAAAAAACGGGATGAAGTCTTTGTCAATAATATCTTTTGTTTCCTGGGTGGAAAGGATTTTTTCGATGCCATAGCCATTTTGAATTCTTATTCGCCTGTATCCCTTTGATATTGCTATTAAGATGCCATTGTTTTTATCTTTCCGTCCGACACCCCATCTATTCATCACTTTCAGTGTCCAGGAATCAAGTTCTTCCTTTTTTATCATGGTTGTATCGATCGTAATGATAGAGATCTGAATGGTTGTCCTTTTCTCAAAATCTGCAATTAGGGAACCGAGTGTATCAATTTCTTCAGCAGTATAAATTTTTTCAAAATCATTTATAGATCCAATTGGTTTTGGAATAGTAGTATCTTTTGTCGTTTGCCCGGAAAGATTTAAAAAGAAAATTAAGCAAAGCGGGATAAAGAAATTATTTAATGACATCAATCATTTATTAGAAATTGAAGTTACAGAATCATAGCTGATGTAAAATATTGAAGGTCGATGAAGTTTCAAGTTGGTCAGGCGACCAACTTGAACAGGGGGGCATGATTAATATTTCATAAAAGTTATTCTATTCAAGATATATAATTTCATCTATAAAATGCTCAATAGAATTACCAAACGATGAAAGGATTGCGACGCAACCGAAGTACAATCGGAGTTACTAAAGCTGGTATCAAAATAATTAAACAGATTGCTTCGGCTTCACTTCGCAATGACGAGATTCCTCGCTACGCTCGGAATGACAATACTCTGAACTCTTAACACATAACTCCTAACTCATAACTCACCACTCACTTCTTCTGCCATACCCTTACATAATCGATAAGCATTTGTTGCGGCCAGATGGAATCATCAATACCTTTCTGTCCGCCCCAATTTCCTCCTACTGCAATGTTGAGAATCAGATACATTTTAGTATCGAATGGCCACGCATCATAACCCGTATGTTCATTGGCAAATGAAATATAGTTGTTGCCATCGATCGAAAGTTTTATTGAATCAGCACTCCATTCCATGCCATATAAATGAAACTGTTCAGAGCAATCGGGCACTGATCGGATCGCTGTTTTTTGGGTATTGATTACCCAATTATATTTTTTGCAGTGAATGCTTCCATGAATTTTTCCCTGGTCATAGCCTACGTGTTCCATAATATCTACTTCACCATCATCGGGCCATTTGAGCGGAGTGGTTGAGCCCAGCATCCAGATAGCGGGCCAGGTGCCGCGACCCTTTGGTAATTTAGCTCGCACTTCAATTTTTCCGTATTGCCACCCGATAACTACCGGGTCGCTTTTGCTTTTTGTAACCAATCTTGCCGAAGTGTAATTCTTCCCCTGCCAGAATTCTTTTCTTGCTTCAATAACCAAATTGCCATTTTCCACTCTTGCATTTTCCATTCTTTTGTTTGTGTAGTATTCTAATTCATTATTGCCCCAGCCATCGCCACCCACATCGAAATTCCATTTTGCAGGATCCGGAAGACCGGTGTAATTGAATTCATCACTCCAAACCAATTGCCACTGAGCCGAAGATGATGAGGAATTTCGTAAAGATGAATTGGAACAACAAATCATCACACAGCAGGTAAACAAAACAGTCAATCGCATATTAATAATTTAGAAATGAAAGTTACTAAAACATCAGGCTGAAATGAATTTCTAAGCTTTCCCCATGATCTTATAAATAAGCAAGCCGCTGACCTCTTTGATAAAAAGATCCCATTCATATAAAGCAGATGAAGAAGGAACTAAATAATCTTCCCAAAAATTATTGGCGATATTCCGGGTGAGAAAATCACAGGGATAAGAACGAACATCCAGTTGTTGTTTTTTAAATAATGCCTCGGCTCTTGGTAAATGCATTGCCGATGAGATGAGAAGAAGCGGCCCGGTAAAATGCATGGAATCACAGATCTTTTTTGTGTTGACTGCATTTTGATAAGTATTGCGGGAAAGACCATCTGTGAAAATGTCCTGTGCGGGAATACCCAACTCCACCAGGTTATTTTTTACAAATAATGCTTCCTGGAAATCATGTTTCACCACATAACCATTACCACCGGAAACAATTATTTTGCTGATATGCCCGGTTTTATACAACAGGGCTGTTTCAATAAACCTGTCAGAGGCTTCACTGAAATTGGCTTCAGCTGTTTTTACATTGTAAGAAACAAAGCCACCGAGTACAATGCCTGCCTGAAATTTTTCATTTTGATTGAGAACGACGGGCTTTTCTTCATATACTTTTGCCAGCATCCGAAAAAAGAAGGGATTACTGAAGAATAGCAACATAAAAAATGCTGTGGCCAATAATCTTTTTTTTCTCAGTGAATTTTTGGAAAGAAGGCCAATTAAAAAAATAACGAAGATCCATGTCAAAGGCTTTAACAGTAAAAGGAATAGCTTGCCTAAAAGAAACATGATTTCAAAATTTACAATTAATTGGTTGACGAATATAGTCGATTCTTAACTTGAGCTTATGTTTTGTCTTTATACTGGGCGTTTCTGAAATTGATGATTGGAATTTTATTTTTGATTCTTGACAGAAGCGATTATTTTTGCTGCGCAATGAAACAAAGAATACACATCCATCACCATCATACTTGCCCTGAAAGGTAAGCCGGTGAAGTTTTGTGTTTTCACATAACAATATTAAAGGCTTACCATCTGGTAAGCCTTTAATATTGTGCCTCTAACCCTCAAAAGTGGGATTTGAGGAAATGCTTAACAAATGAAACATTAATCATGAGAAGGACTCGTATCTCCCCTTTAGGGGATGGGGGCAAACTTAAGATCGCCATTCAAAAATCAGGTCGCTTGTACGACGATTCCATTTCTTTATTAAAGGAATGTGGCATTGACTTGCGCAATGTAAAAGACCGGTTGAAAACAGAAAGTGACAACTTCCCGCTGGAAGTTTTTTTTCTGCGTGACGATGACATACCTCAGTATGTAGAAGATGGAGTGGCCGATATTGGCATTGTGGGTGAAAATGTATTGCACGAAAAATGTAAGGAAGTGGATGTATTGGAAAAACTTGGATTTGGCAAATGCCGTTTATCGCTTGCCATTAGAAAGAATGAAGAATATGTCGCTAATTATTTGCAGGGTAAAAGAATTGCAACCAGCTATCCTGTTTTATTGAAAAAGTATCTTGATGAGAATAATATTGCGGCAGAGATACATGAGATAAGCGGCTCGGTGGAAATTGCTCCCGGTATTGGATTGGCGGATGTGATCTGTGACCTGGTGAGCAGCGGCTCCACTTTATTTATGAATGGACTAAAAGAAGTAGAAACAGTTTTAGCATCACAGGCGGTACTGATCAAAAATAAAGAACTCAATGAGGAGCAATTAAAGCTGGTCGACAAATTATTGTTTCGCATCCGTTCGGTAAAAAAGGCAACTAGAAACAAATATATATTGCTGAATGCTCCAAATGATCAGTTGCAAAAGATCTTTAAACTACTGCCCGGTATGAGAAGCCCGACGGTGTTACCGCTGGCAGAAGAAGGGTGGAGCAGCGTGCACAGTGTGCTGAGTGAAGATGAGTTTTGGGATAAGATCGAGCAATTAAAACAGGCGGGAGCCCAGGGAATATTGGTGGTTCCGATTGAGAAGATGATCTTATGAGGCCTCATCCCACATTCCCAAAGGGAAGTAGAACAAACTAAATTTAACATGAAAAAATTATTAGTATAAAATGATTGTAAAGCCTCCCCTTAGGGGAGGTTTGGAGGGGCTTTATGAAAGTTATCAAATATCCGGATCAAAAAGATTGGGCGAAAATTTTGCCGAGGCCATCATTTGATTCTTCATCATTGGAAGAAATAGTGAGACATGTTCTGAAGGAAGTAAAAGAAAAAGGTGATGAAGCTGTGAAAAAATTTACTTTACAGTTTGATAAGGCTGTGATTGATGATTTGCGTGTGGATGATGAAGAAATTGAAAAAGCCGAAAATTTTTTAGGCGGGGAATTAAAACAGGCAATTCTTACTTCAAAAAATAATATTGAAAAGTTTCATACAACGCAGTTAAAAAAAGAGGAGTTGATTGAAACGATGCCGGGTGTTCAGTGCTGGAGAAAATCTGTGGCGATCGAAAAAGTAGGGTTATATATTCCCGGCGGCACTGCTCCGTTGTTTTCCACTATTTTAATGTTAGGTATACCGGCAAAGCTTGCCGGATGTAAGGAGATAATTTTATGTTCTCCTCCTGGTACTGAAGGAAAATTAAATCCTGCTATTTTGTTTGCCGCAAAGCTTGTCGGGATCACAAAAATTTTCAGAATAGGAGGGATTCAGGCTATTGCGGCTATGAGTTACGGAACAGAATCTATTCCGGAAGTCTATAAAATTTTTGGACCGGGCAATCAATACGTAACCTGTGCCAAACAGTTAGTGCAAAAAGAAGGAGTTGCAATCGATCTTCCTGCGGGTCCAAGTGAATTAGCCGTGTATGCCGACGCGACCGCTCACCCTGCTTTTGTAGCTGCTGATCTCCTGAGCCAGGCGGAGCATGGAATCGATTCGCAGGTT
>JBIOGV010000259.1:0-5418 GCA_044448365.1 Chitinophagales bacterium | reverse complement strand
ATCTATCAACCATTCTTCAACCTTGTCGTAAGGATGTGTTTCCTGGATACCACCCTTTGGAAATACTTCTTTTATTTCTTTTTTCTTTTTTCGTATCGAAAGAAGAGGTTCTGCAAGTTTCCGGTATGCCCGCACAAATGAGCTGGCTGTGTATTGCATTTTTTCCGAGGAACCATTGTATCCACATCCCCAGGTAATATTAAATTCGACTGGTTTCTTTATGGATAGTTTTCTTCTTATAAAATAGATCAACCCGGCCAGCAATAGGAAAGCCGCAGCAGATAATCCAATCATTGATAATGCTTCTCCGGCAGGCAGGTTAATTGGTGAAAATTTATTGTAATCATTGTGAGTAAATAAAGCAACAGGCTTTGAAAGCGCTGAAATAAAAACCTTAGGGAACAAACCGATAGCTATCATTAACAGAACTACTGCATACATTGGTATCAACTTTCCGATGCCAGCTTCTTTTGGAGTATCATGAAAATGATGACGTGGATTCCCCAAGAAAACCAGGCCAAAGGCCTTTGTGAAACAAAACATAGCCAACCCGCCAATAAGAGCTAAACTAAATAAACCGCAAACCAGCCATGAAAGCAATGCTTTGTCGAAACTATGAAGACCTGTAAACATGCCATTGTAAACAAGAAATTCCGAAACAAACCCGTTGAAAGGAGGCAGCCCGCAAATAGCAAGTGATGCAATGAGAAATAAAAAGGCCGTATGTGGCATTCGTTTGCCAATACGTCCCATCTTTTCTATATCCATTGTGTGAGTAGCCTGGTAAACATTTCCCGCCCCGTAAAACAACAGCGATTTGAATAAAGAATGATTCAGTGTATGCAATATTGCACCTGCAAACCCCAGGAACGCTAAGACATTATTTTCCTTCCCTATTCCAATACAGCCAAGACCAATCCCCATACCTATGATTCCGATGTTTTCAATGCTATGATAAGCAAGCAACCTTTTCAGGTTGTGTTGAATGATGGCAAGCATTACTCCATAAATTCCTGTGAGCATGGAAATAAAAAGGATAACATAGCCAGTCACGAGATAATCCGTTTTTATCAGTAGCAGCATTCTCAATATGCCATAGATTCCGATTTTGATAATCACTCCGGACATCACACCTGATACATGTGAAGGAGCTGCCGGATGTGCATAAGGCAACCATGTGTGAAAGGGGACAAAGCCTGCTTTTATGGCAAATCCCATGAAGAAACAAAAGAATAGAGCAAAGCCGGTCAGTAAAGAACTAGAAGTAGAATAAACCGTGATCGCTTTAAAATCATAGGAATTCGTTTTGAGAGCTATCCAGATAAAGCCCAGCATCAGGAACATAATGCAAACATGCGACTGAATTAGAAAATTTATTCCTGCATTTAGTGTATCTCTTTTAGCATGCTCAAAGATGATCAGTATAAATGATGATAAGGCCATAACTTCCCATGCAATGAGAAATACAATGGTGTTTTGTAACGAGCAAATGCTAATCAGGCTTACGTGGAGAAGTATAAAGCTGATGCAGTGAATAGATAAGTTTGCTTTCTGGTTCCGGTAAGCCTTCATATACTGCAAACCGTAGAAAGCGCCGGTGAGGAAAGTAAAATTGATGATGAGGATGAATAAACCGGATAAAGCATCCACCCTAAGGGGTATTTTGCCGGTAATCAATGAACCTTTATAGATATATTCGAAATCCGTTCCTGTCAGTGGTCCGATCGCTAAAATGCTGCTGAGACATGCAATGGCTATAATCGTTAGTACAGTAATTATCCCTTTCCATTTCACATTTGTTAATGAAACTACGACAATGGCTGTAGCGATAATGAATAATATTCCTGTGATCATTCCCATTATATCAGGTTAAACATCGTTCCCAAAAACACCAGGACAATAAAGAAAATCCCATATAAAATATACAGCTGAATTTTACCATTTTGTATAAACTGGAAATAATTCAGCGAATAGAGAAGCCGCCCAACAATACCGTCAAATATTTTGGCAATAAAAAAATCATTGTAATGTGATGAATATTTTCGCTGGGCAGGAAATATTTCGTTAGACGGGATCTCTTTATATTTCTTCTTTTCAAGTATAATAAAATTAAGCAGTTTGCCTAATGATTTTGAAAACGATTTACCGGTGTACTGCATCTTTGATGAAGGTTTGCCATATCCGCAACCCCAGGTTGAATCTTCTGCTATCGGCCTTCTATAAGTTAAGCTTTTTCTGATAAAGTAAATTAAGATCGCCAATAGGATAAAGAGGATAGAAACTTTTCCAATAGCAGATATGCTATAAGCCGATAAAGGAGGAATTGACAAATTTTCCGGAGAGGTTGTAGAAATCATTTTGGAAACAATTCCGTTTACTATGGAAAAATAAAATGAGGCGAACATGCCTATTGAAAGCATGATGATCAAAATAAAATATTGTGGCAGGCGCATGTTCCATGTAACTTCCCGGGGTAGTAGTTGTAAATAATTTCGCGGGCTGCCCAGGAATATCGTTCCAAAGGCTTTTGTAAAACTAAGCATGGAGATTCCGCCCATCAGGACCAGCCCGGTCAATGAAGAAATCATCAGGGACATGTAAGTTATCCCGATGGATTTAATACCAATCAGAATGCCGCTGTATAAAAGAAATTCTGATACAAACCCGTTGAATGGCGGCAATCCTCCAATAGCCATTCCCCCTAACAGGAAGAGTATTGCTGTCTGAGGCATTTGTTTTATTAACCCGCCCAACTTTTCCATATCACGGGTATGCGTTTGCTGATAAACAGAACCGGCTGTAAAGAAAAGAAGGGATTTAAAAAGAGAATGATTTAACGTATGCAGCAAAGCCCCGCCAAATCCAAAAGCAATCAATAAATTATTTCTATTTCCTATGCCTAATAAACCGAGCCCGATGCCAATGCCTATAATACCTATGTTTTCAATTGTGCAGTAAGCAAGCATTTTTTTATAATCCTTGTGTACAGCTGCATTAAGGATACCGTAAAGTCCTGTAAGCACCGAAAGAATAATTACAATTTCTCCAATAACAGTATAATCCTGCCCGAGTAAAAAAACAACCCGGAATATTCCGTAGATACCCAGCTTAACTATGACTCCGGACATAACTGCGGATATATGCGAAGGCGCCGCGGGGTGAGCTTGTGGGAGCCAGGAATGCAAAGGAATAAATCCTGCTTTAAAGCCAAACCCGGTAAAAAATAAAAGAAACAGCCATAGGTTTGGATTTACCGAAAAGAATTTTTCAATTGCTGTGAACTCAAACGAACCTTCTGAAAAGTACAACCAGATAAATGCGGCAGTAAGAAAGAGCACTCCAATATGCATTTGTATGAAATAATTTATTCCTGCCTGGATGGTTGCTTTGTTCTTATGCTCAAAGATGACGAGCAGGAAGGAAGAAATAGACATCAGCTCCCATACAACGAGGAAGGCCAATCCATTTTGTAATACACAAACCCAAAGCATGGAAGATTGGAAAAGTAAGAATAATCTCCAATGCAGGGAAAGATTTGTCTTCTGCTCATCATATTGCTTCATATATCCAATGGCGTAAAATGCCCCGTTAACGCAGGTTAAATTTATAATGAGAATAAACCACGATGACAAGCTGTCGATATGAATTGAGATATTACCAAAGACGGTTGTATTGTTTATTAAGATATCGATCGAATTTCCGGTTAGAGCTTTGATCGTGGGAACAGAGGTTACTACGGCTGTAAGAAGTACAAAAACAAAATTGGCCTTTGAGCGGATGAAATGGGGAATAAATGAAATAGAGATAATACCTGCTACTGGTAACAGCAACGCTGAAAAGAATAACAAAGATTCTGTCATAAATATGGTGTATCCTTTATATGCCCAACTCCTTTTTTTCTTTCCTGGTGATCTTCAAGGGATACCTTGATTAAAGTTTTCATTCTCTCAAAGTTTCCTTTCTTTGATTAGTCTTGCTTTTGAGGTTTTTGAGATGCCCAATTTGAATTATAGCGAACAAAAAAAGATAACCATATTGCCCTCGATAAACGCATCAAATAGGGTTGCAATACGATTAATAAAACTGCATTAAAACCCATCCACCAAAAAAAGCGGTTATCATTTAAGGAAATTCCAATAGTGGCCCACCATGCAATAAGTGAAGCAACAGAAAGGGCAACAGCAGGTACATAACTTACGTAACCTGTCCCATAATAAAACCCTACTTCAATTTCCATCGGTTGTTCGCAAACGGGACATCTGTCGTTCATTTTCATAAAACTCTTTAATCTGTAAGAGCTCTTGTCCTGAAACATATCGCCCGTTCGGCAACGGGAGCATTTGTGATTAAAGACACCCCACAAGTATCCATGTTCTCTTTTAACTCTTAAGTTACTCATCTCGATATTATTTATTTTATCATTTTTTTCAAATGCTGAATGGTATAACAAACTCTTTAAGCTCTTGAATATTCATGTCAAACTCTGTCGGCTCCGTGGCAAAGTCAATTGCCATAATCTTTTCCCTCCTTTTATCATTTATACCTTTATCCAGAATTTCAATAGGCTGTCAAATTCCGATACCTCAGCGCGATAACAAGGAGGTATCTCATCCTCGAGGCTATGAAAAGTTGCAATTTTTGTTCCTTTAGGTTTTTGTTCTAATTGTTTATACAAATAACGGTTGTAGTAATTGTACAATTCGCCCGAATATGAAATGCTGTTATCTATTTTGTCGGCGCCGATCAAATTTTCATAAAAAGAATTATAGAAATAGAAGTGGTCAAAATTCCTGAAATCCAGCATGGTAAAGTTTCCATGAAAAAAAGAAACGTTTTCAAGAAGTAATGTTTTTCTTGCAGTTTTTGCATAACTCACTAAACCTTTCCTCTGCTCAACTCCATAAAAGAAAGCTTTTGGTTTGAAGTATGCAGCACCCAGGCAAAATTTGCCTACACCACTACCAATATCTAATATCCTTACACTTTTGTCGACAGCTAAGAAATCGGCAGCCTTTCTTGTAACATTTAACGGGGACCAGTGCCGGGAGGTCAGGGACTGGACAGATACGGGATAGAGCTCATCAAACTGTTCGTCCGAACTAAACCAATTCTCTCTGTAACTTCTTTTTTCAAGGAGCGGCATGGTGCGATACTTAAATATTTATAGATTCTTATTTTGCGTATTTGCTTTTACCGTTCATTTGGTACTGTTTGGGCAGCAGTAAATCTGTTCTTTCATGTGGCATTGATGGTGCAATTAAAATGATCCATCCACTGCTTTCAGCACAATCCAGCAAAATATTGGGGTTTCCGTTTATTAATTTTTCATTCACCTCCAGTACTTTTCCGTCGACTGGCATGTGAGCCGAAACCTTGAAATCTTTATATTTTAATATGGCGATTATCTCACCTTTTTTT
>JBIOGV010000258.1:0-5421 GCA_044448365.1 Chitinophagales bacterium | reverse complement strand
TGCCCATGTGGTTACTATAATCATCCGGAAAAGCAATGCACTTGTCCTCCCGGAGCTGTTCAAAAATATTTGAATAAAATTTCAGGACCCTTGCTCGATCGCATTGATCTGCATGTTGAGGTTACTCCTGTTGCTTTTAGCGAACTTTCATCCATCAAACCACAGGAAACTTCTTCTTTTATTCGTCAACGCGTAATTGAAGCAAGGGAAATTCAGGCGGAAAGATATAAACAGCATCCGGGTATTTATTGCAACGCGCAAATGAGCAGCAAACTGCTGAAGGAAATTTGTGTTCTCAATACAGTGGGGCAAAATCTTTTAAAAAAGGCAATGGAAAGATTGAATCTTTCTGCAAGAGCCTATGATCGCATCTTAAAAGTTTCAAGAACCATTGCGGATCTTTCGCAAAGCGAAGACATCAAACCGGAATATTTGGCAGAAGCCATTCAATACAGAAGTTTAGACAGGGAAGGCTGGGCTGGATGAAATACCAAAGAGGATTTTATCACTTCCAACTACTGCGATTATCGTTAAGCCATTGTTGGTGTTCGACATTCGGAAATTATCGAGTTTAGTACTTCACACCAACAACCGAATTTAGATAACTTTCTTGTAGTTCGGTTGTTGGTCTGCCATCTGATAAATGATAGACATTTTAAATCTAAGACCAACAACGGCGTAAATGCTTCTTATTGAAGGTCGAACTTTATAACCATCTCAGTAACCTTAAAAATATTAGAAGAATAAAGGGAGTCATGAAAAATATAACAGAAAGCAAAATTATCATCGACTTTCTAACAGCCACGTTTGCATATTTAGAATAAATAGTGTCATGCTTATTGTCAAAATATGCGGTAATAAGCCCTACTAAAATTAATCCAAATGTTACTACTATGACCTTTCCGTACTTTTTCTCAATATTTTGCAAATTGAAAATGGCAATACTAATGATGTATGCCAAAAGAACCCATCCAACGAAAGAAATCCCAACAACAATTGCAGCATTTCTTTGAGGACTACGTTTTATAGAATCATCAACATATTTTGCCCGTTCAAAAATATATATATATATAATAAAATAGAATTGATGAAAGAATTTCATGTCATCTTATAAATGTGTCATTAAACCATAGTTAGTGTTTGACATTCGGAAATTATCGAGTTCAGTACTTCACACCAACAACCGAATTTAGATAACTTTCTTGTAGTTCGGTTGTTGGTCTGCCATCTGATAATTGATAGATGTTTTAAGTCGAAGACCAACAACGGCGTAAAAAGTGAAGACATCCAACCGGAACATTTAGCAGAAGCCATTCAATACAGAAGCTCAGACAGGGAAGGCTGGGTGGGACAGACCAATCGGAATTTTTGAAAAACCGTTAGTTATCTTTGCAGGAATTTCATCTCTATGCAGGAACGGTTTAAGTTATTGAATGAATATTACGATAAGATCTATGTCCTTTCATTACCCCGGCTTACAGAAAGAATCAATCATATTAAAAAAACTCTGAAAGGGTTGAACTTTGAATTTTTTTTCGGAGTTGATAAGCAATATGTTTCGTTAGATGAATTAAAACAACAGGGGCTTTATACTACTAAAAATTATCAGCGGTTTTATAAAAAGCCAAAGGAAATTTCACTCGGAATGCTTTGCTGCTCCCTGGGCCATCTGAAAATATATGAGAACATCGTCGAAAACAATTATCAAAAAACATTAGTGCTGGAAGATGATGCGTTACCCATATTGGAAAGCCTTGATTTTTTTTCCCGAATTATCCGGGAACTTCCCCGGGAATGGGAAATATTATACCTGGGTTGTGAAAAAAATGAGAACAGTGGGATAAGAGCAAAATTCAAACAGGTCATTTACATGGCCTTCCCGTTCCATTCACAATTAAAATTAACCCGGCAGATATTTGCAAATTATTACCCCGTAAACCTCTCAGAACATATTGCAAAGGCCGGTTTCCATGATTGTACACACGCTTATGGTATTACGTTGGAAGGAGCAAAAAAATTAATAAAAGAACAGAGGCCTGTTCGTTTTCACCCGGATAATTTGTTGTCTTACATGGCTGGCACCGGCCAGTTAAAAGCTTATGTCGCAAGGCCAAAACTCTTTAATCAATTAACTGCATTTGCAAACAAACATGATTCCCTGACCTCCGACTAATTTGAATTTACGTGCCGGAATACAAACCAAACCAGTTGAATAGATCGGTTCTTATGGCAGTGATCCCGCGAATGCTGAAATGTTGTCTTTTTTTTACGAACTTGTACGTCATTTGAGTTGTTATTTCTATTTTAACGACTGCAATCAGATTTATGAAAATTTTGCTTAGATACCTCAAACCTCATAAATGGCTTGTAACCCTTGTACTAACATTGGCAGCCATCAATATTGGTTTTTCATTGGTTGATCCTATTCTTTTTGGGAAATTGATAAATCTTGCCAATAAAAAAGTCAATGCTCCCGCAATTTATGACTGGAATCGTTTTTTTAATTCCTTCTCCTGGAAGCAGCCCGGCGTTTGGTTCATCGTTATTGGCTCCATTTCTGTAGCCATGATCAGCAGGTTTGCAAAAAATTTCCAGGATTATTTTCTGAATGTTGTGATTCAAAAATTTGGCGCTAAGGTTTTCACCGATGGCCTGCAACATGCTATGAAATTACCTTATCATCAATTTGAAGATCAGCGCAGCGGCGAAACACTTTCCGTGTTGACTAAAGTAAGAGCAGACGTGGAAAAATTTATGATCAATTTCATCAATATTTTGTTTGGTGTCATTATAGGAGTGTTATTTGTATTTGTATATGCAGCCATTTTTATCCATTGGAGTATCCCGATCGCTTATCTTGTCGGGATCGTGATGCTGACATTCTTTACAAATATTCTGAGTAAGAAGATCAAGATCATTCAAAAAAATATTGTAGCCCAAACAACAGCGCTTGCCGGTTCTACCACAGAATCGTTACGCAATATTGAATTAGTAAAAAGCCTTGGTCTCACCCGGCAGGAAGTGGAGCGCCTTAATAAAAATACTTACAAAATACTCGGGCTTGAATTAACTAAAGTGAAACGTATTCGCAGTATTAGTTTTATACAGGGCACTTTTGTGAATACATTACGCCAGGTAATTCTCTTCATTTTGATGTGGCTCATATTTCATAAGTACATGGATGCGGGCCAGCTGGTGACCATGCAAATATTTTCATTTTTTGTTTTTGGTCCCCTGCAGGAAATTGGCAACATCCTTCTTTCTTATCGAGAAGCGGAAGCGTCGCTTAATAATTTTGATAACCTGATGAAGAAAGCGCCCGAACCTGAGCCCATTCATCCCAAGCATCTCGGAAATATCAGGACATTATCTTTCAGAAATGTTTCATTTCAGCATCAGACAGCGGCGCAAAAAGCAATCAGCAATATAAGTTTTGATGTAAAGGTGGGAGAAACCATCGCATTTGTCGGACCCAGTGGTGCCGGTAAATCCACATTAATGAAATTACTGGTAGGATTGTATCGTCCGCAGGAAGGAAAGATCCTTTATAATAATTTAGATGAGACCGAATTGCGGTTTGATGAGCTTCGTAATCAAATAGGATTTGTAACACAGGACACGAATCTTTTCAGCGGCACTATCAGGGAGAATCTTTTATTTGTAAATCCAACTGCTACTGATGAAGAAGTAATGAATGCACTTGATAAAGCGGCCTGCCAGAATTTACTGACAAGGGCTGAAAAAGGATTAGAGACAACTATTGGCGAGGGTGGATTAAAATTATCCGGTGGTGAAAAACAAAGATTGTCCATTGCAAGAGCCTTGCTCCGCAAACCTAAACTGCTGTTATTCGATGAGGCCACATCAGCGCTTGATTCGTTAACAGAAGAAGAGATCACTGACACAATAAGAGATATTTCCAGCGAAGGTAACCAGATCACTATTTTGATCGCCCATCGTTTATCGACCATCATGCATGCCGACCGAATTTATGTTTTGGAGAAAGGCGATATTGTAGAAACAGGCAATCATGAAAACCTGCTTGACGAAAAAGGTTTGTACTATGCCATGTGGCGCCAGCAGATCGGTGAACGTAAAAAGAAGGCAATTGCAGTTTAGATGACAGATGAGGGGTGGCGGATGATAGTTAATTCAAAAAATATCAAAATTTCTTATTTTTATTTATAGTCAGTTATTAATCAACTGTCATCTATCATCTTTTTAACTATCATCTAAGAAATGGGTCTTTTTTCAATATTCGGGATTGGCAATAATAAGCTTAAAGAAGGTCTTCGCCGCGGGGGTACCATCATTGATATAAGAATTGCTGCTGAATTTGACCAGGGAAAAATTCGTAACTCCGTCAATATTCCCGTTGATAGAATAAATATCAATCTTGATCGCATTCGTCACATGCGCAAGCCGATCATTCTTTGTTCCAATTCCGATTCAGAATCGGAGCAAGCGGTATCTGTACTCAAAGCAAATGGCATAAAGGAAACCTATAACGGCGGCAGTTGGACAAGGCTATTGAAAATGATCAAATCGCTTTGAGCTTTCCTTTCGACCCGGTTGTAATCATCCTTACCATCATCCGGGAATTGCAAGATTTTATTTTTTTTCTTCTTTTGTCTTCAATAATTCTGAAAAGAAGTTTGATTTTCCGGGTTCTTCGATATCACCCAACTCCAGTTCCAGGGCCTTTGTACTCTGCCCTATTTCGATCAAAGATACAATAAGTGAAGCAAGTAAACTTAGCAGGCTAATAGCAAATTCATATTTTACGGCTACATCCCAATTCATATAAATAGTGTACATCGTGATCACACAAAATAAAAAACTAAGCACTCCCAATCCCTGCATATAACGCACCAGCCTTATACGCAGGCGAAGGCTATGAATTTGCTGAAGAATGATTGCGCTTTGCTCACCCCGTTTGTATTCGTCGTGCAATTTTCTTACAAGATTTGCCAACGCCAAAAACCGGTTGGTATATGCCAGCAGCAAAAGACTAATGGCTGGAAAAAGCAAGGCCGGCGTTGTAAATGTTATTTCCATACGCAAAGGTGAAAAAATAATTCAACTTTTATA
Organism: Chitinophagales bacterium; assembly: GCA_044448365.1. GTDB lineage: Bacteria > Bacteroidota > Bacteroidia > Chitinophagales > Chitinophagaceae > VBAU01. Next base: position 330 of record JBIOGV010000258.1, on the reverse strand, counting down.
TAACTCCTGAGAAACCGTGTCAAGGCCTCGATAAAGTTTTAGACCTTTGAAGCGCTCTTACTGAACAAAGAACTTATCATTTTGTAAATAGCGGCCAGGATAAAGATCACTCCGAGTATGGCCACAATAGAAGAACCAGCAGGAAAATCATAATGAAATGAAAAGTTCAATCCAAAAAAACCCGCCAGTACACTAATGATGAAAGAAATCACAAATACTGCAATATTATTTTTTGTAAGCATAATAGCTGACACAGCCGGAATAATTAAAAAAGAAAACACAGGTATCACCCCATTGATCTTCACTGCATAAACGATCGCTAAACCGATT
>JBIOGV010000257.1:0-5430 GCA_044448365.1 Chitinophagales bacterium | reverse complement strand
GAGTTTACGGGATAGAATATTTGATCTAACTTCAGAAAACGAGCGATTGTCTGAATCCTGAAGCACAACAACTGAATAATCCGGAATATATATAGGGAAGTTTTTGCTGACATCTCTCAAAAAAAATGAGAAAGAATTTGTAGTTGTTTTAATAGAAATAATTGTTGGTTCAGGGCCGGGATTATTTTGAACACTGTCAATTTCTAAAGTAATACGTACGTTCCCAGGTTGGGAAAATTCAAACCGGTTATCGAAAATTTTTCCATGCCCCTTAGTTATTTCAATCTTAGTTAAGCTGCCGTTCAAAACGTTGATCGTTCCGGAAGCTCTCCCGTTGCCCCATTCAATTGAAATCTTTTGTTTGGAAGAATGAATTTGTATTGGCTGGCCCTGCAAACTAACCGGGAACGATAATAAAATAAATAAAATACCCTCCAGCAATCCAAACTCGTTAGCTAATTTCTTATTCATGTCATATTTTTCTTGATTCATTGATATGGAATAAAGATTTATTAAGCAGGAATATCTACAAAAAATTCACTTTCTTTACGTTCCTTTATTTCCACTTTTATTTCACCACCATATGCTTAGAGTATCCAATGCAAATTGATCAGTGCTGATTGACAGGGAAGGATGATGATTTGAAGTTACTGATTTAAGTAATGAGGGATTAAAACGAACTCAGGAAGTGAAAGATAAAGTAGTTGCTAAAATTCAAGCAAGGAAGTTTCGCCAGACTTTCACCGAAATATTAATGTAGACTTTTTTCTACCTCGAACGTCAACAAAAGCGCAACGACATAAGCAACATCCTTGTTGACAGGCCGCTTAGGGCATTGTAATAACAACTAATTTTATAGTTACAGACTGCAGTCGCCTGCCAATAAAAAATCATTCATTCTGTCAAAACAGTAAACATATGAGATCCACTTTATTTTTCCTGTCTTGTTTTCTATTCCTTCTTGCATCGACGGCTGCATCACAAACGAATAAACCGGCAATGTTGACATCGACCGGAGTTTGGTCACTGGAAAAAGCAAATAAATGGTACAGTCAGCACAAATGGATAACCGGTTCTGATTTTATACCCAGTACAGCCATCAATCAACTGGAAATGTGGCAGGCCGAGACTTTCGATTCGGCAATCATTAACCGTGAACTTGGGTGGGCTGAAAATATTGGTTTTAATACCATGCGTGTTTTCCTTCACAGCGTTGCATGGAAGGAGGATGTGAAAGGATTTAAACAAAGAGTCAATACTTATCTTTCAATTGCCAACTCTCATCACATTCAAACCATTTTTGTTTTTTTTGATGATTGCTGGAATAAAGATCCAAAACCGGGCAAACAACCTGTTCCAAAAACAGGTGTACATAACTCAGGCTGGATGCAGGATCCCGGAGATCCTTATTCAAGTGATCCAACAAACTTCCCGGCCCTGGAAAAATATGTGAAGGATGTAATGAACTATTTTGCACATGATAAACGCATCCTTCTCTGGGATCTTTACAATGAACCGGGTAACTCGGGAAAGTTTGAAAAATCACTCCCGCTTCTTACAAAAATTTTTCAATGGGCGAGATCGGTTCATCCTGATCAGCCAATAAGCGCGGGATTGTGGGCATGGGATTTTGAAAAGTTCAATACTTTCCAGGTTGCGAATTCAGATATCATCACCTATCATGATTATGATGTACCCGATCAGCATTTACGGGTTATTCAGTTGTTGAAAATAAATGGGCGACCGCTCATCTGTACAGAATACATGGCACGTACCCGTAACAGTCGCTTCTCTAATGTACTTCCTGTCTTAAAAAAAGAAAATGTGGGTGCATTAAATTGGGGATTTGTTTCGGGTAAGACCAATACGATTTATGCGTGGGATACTCCCATCCCGGATGGAGAAGAACCCAAAGAATGGTTTCACGATATTTTCAGAAAAGACGGAACTCCTTATAAACAAGAAGAGGTAGATCTTATTAAACAACTAAACGATGAAAAGTAAATTCAAAAGTCAAAATTAAAAATTAAAAATGAGTAATAAGATAATATTGATATTAAATGGCCTTATTCTTTTTTGCCTCATAGCCTGTAATAATCCAACGACTACGTCGCAGCCTGAAACCAGCGATACCGCTTCAAAAAAAAATAGCATGGTTTTGGACAAAAAAAAATTCGAAGATTCGATTGATGGTAAAAAAACAGATCTGTATATTTTAAAAAACAAGAACGGCATCACTGCAGCGATTACAAATTACGGGGGGCGGGTGGTAAGTCTCCTGGTACCCGACAAAAATGGGAAATTCATTGATGTGGTGGTTGGATTTTCCAACATAAAAGGTTATCTCCTTCCCACAGATGCTTATTACGGCGCTACGATAGGAAGGTATGGTAACCGTATCGCCAATGGAAAATTCTCACTGGATGGCAGGCAGTACACACTTTTTAAAAACAATGGACAGAATACGTTACACGGCGGAAAAAAAGGATTCCAGGCTGTAGTATGGGATGCGATACAGCCAGATGATTCAACATTAATTCTCAGTTATCTCTCAAAGGATATGGAAGAGGGTTTTCCGGGAAATTTGAATGTGACCGTTACGTATTCACTCACTGCAGATAACAGTTTCAAATGTGAATACATGGCCACGACAGATAAGAAAACAATTGTGAACCTGACCAACCATGCTTATTTTAATTTGAATGGAGAAGGAAGCGGTACCATTCTCAATCATATTTTGCAGATCAATGCGGATCATTACACACCAGTTGATTCCACATTGATACCAACAGGAAAAATAGAACTCGTTAAAGGCACTCCATTAGATTTCAGACAAGCAACAGCTATTGGAACAAGAATCAGCGATAGCAATGAACAATTAAAAAATGGAAAAGGTTACGATCACAATTTTGTTTTAAACAATGTTAAAGAAAACGGTTTCATACATGCTGCTACGATAGTTGGTGATCAATCCGGAATCATTATGGATGTGTTTACTGAAGAACCCGGCATGCAATTTTACACCGGTAATTTTATGCAGGGCAAAAACATATTTAAGAGCGGTGCAAAAGATGATTTCCGAACTGCGTTTGCCATGGAAACACAACATTTTCCTGACTCACCCAATCAGCCCAAATTTCCTTCAACCGTTTTGGAACCGGGCAAAGAATATCATACCCTATCGTTTTATAAATTTTCGACAAAACAATAGACATGCATGATTAATGAAAATCCTTTTTACCAATAAGCCGTGTATAATGCGATGAGCAATCCTATTATGATCAAAGCTCCGACTGCAAAACTGGTTGATGTTTTGAACATTTTTGCATCGATTTCCAGGCCATGCGGATGAACACCTTTCCGGGTTTCAATCATGCTGATGATATACATGCCGATCACACAAAGTATAAATACAATTCCCATCCTGTCCAGGAAAGGAATTTCAAAAACACCTTTTGTATTTGCCACTGCAAAACCGATTGAATTCAAAGGTTCAAGATCAATCATTCCCGGCAGGAATTTAAGTATCACCGAAAAAATAAAACCACCAATCGTTGCGAACAGCGCAGCATCAGAAGTGGTCTTCTTCCAGAAAAACCCAAGCAGGAACATAGCAAAAATACCGGGTGATACAAATCCCGTGTATTCCTGGATGTACTGGAAGCCTTGTTTTCCTTCGCCCATTAATGCATTACCCAATCCCAGTGTAAGTAAAATACCGATGATCATTGCAGCAATGATCGCAACCTTGCCAATCTTTACCAATTGTTTCTCGGTAGCTTCTTTATTAAATACTTTTTTATAAATATCCAGTGTAAAGATTGTGCTGATGCTGTTTACTTTGGCGGCAAGGGAAGAAATAACTGTTGCGGCAAAAGCAGCAACGGTAACTCCTTTCACACCATTTGGCAATAGCTTCAGTAATGAAGGATATGCTTTATTACTGTCAGCTACCACCTGTCCATCTTTAGTAATATTAATAACGGAACTATCGATCATGTTATGATGGTATAAATAATAAATGGCAATACCCGGAACAACAATAATGATGGGCATCAACATTTTTAAAAATGCTGCAAATAGAATTCCTTTCCTGGCTGTAGGCAGGCTCGCGCCCAGAGCACGCTGCGTAATGTATTGGTTACATCCCCAATAATTAAGGTTGGCTATCCACATGCCTCCGACCAGGACACTGATGCCCGGAAGATCAGTATAATGAGGATTGCTTTTTTGAAAGATCATATGAAAATGATCAGATACTTCTGATGTCAGTACACTGAATCCTTTTGCAATGCCGGTGTGGCCTCCAATCATGTTCAATGCTATGTACAGGCCAATAAAACCACTAAACACCAGGAAGAATACCTGGATCGCGGAAGTATATCCAACTACTTTCATTCCGCCTACGGCTATGAAAATGGCAAATAGTGCGAGAAGAAAAACACAAAGCATAAAGTTCCACCCGCTGATACCGGAAACAGCAACTGCCCCCAAATAAAGTATCGACAATAAATTGACTACAATATAGAGCAGCAGCCAGAACACTGCCATGATCATTGCTACCCTACTATTATACCGTTGATTCAAAAATTGCGGCATGGTAAATATCTTGTTCTTCAAATACACGGGCATGAAGAACACAGCCACGATAATAAGAGTAAGCGCCGCCATCCATTCATAAGAAGAAATAGCAAGCCCCAACTGAAAACCAGATCCGCTCATCCCTGTCATTTGCTCGGCCGAAATATTCGAGGCAATCAGAGAAGCGCCGATCGCCCACCATGTTAATGAACCTTCTGCCAGGAAAAAATCAGCAGAACTTGCTTCAGCCAATCTTTTACGTCTGTAAATCCAATAACCATAGAGGGAAACAAGTACGAAGTAGAGCAATACAATGATCCAGTCAAGTTGTACCATGGCAATAGCAGTTTAGATTATGAAATGAAATACAATATAATCTTTTGTTTACAATGCATTGTTGTCATCGCGCAGTAAGATCATTTTTTGATAAATCCCTCCTCCTCTAACCATTCTTCAAAACGAATGATCCATCCTGCTACTGCCCCGTGATTGGTTTTTCGCAAACCAAATCCATGTCCCGCATTTGAATAAATATGAAGCTCCGCAGGAACATTTGCTTTTTTATACTTTAAATAGACTTCAGCAATTCCTTCAGATATATCTTCTCTGTCCTTGTATCCTCCGACAAGAAATATGGGAGGAGCATTGGGCACTATTTCAAACCGGTTTGAACCACCCGGATAAATCAGCGCCTGGAATGCCGGTCTTGAACTTTCATGATCGATAGCATCATTCGTATCGCTTTTCCCGTAATCAAATCTTATGGCCGACAAAGCAGCCAATTCACCTCCCGCGGAAAAACCCATCACTCCTATTCTTGCCGTATCAATGTTCCATTCTTTTGCACTG
>JBIOGV010000256.1:0-5442 GCA_044448365.1 Chitinophagales bacterium | reverse complement strand
CGGGATGGCTTCCTTGAAAAATATCCATTTTAAGCTTTTGATTTCTCTTCCACTTTCTTGAAAGAAAAAGTCAATTTACCATTTTCTTTGTCGAGATTAGCGATCAGAACATCTCCTGCTTTTACATGCAGGCTTAGAATTTCTTCAGCCAGCGGATCTTCCAGGTATTTCTGAATAGCCCTGTGAAGAGGTCTCGCGCCAAACTGAACATCATATCCCTTATCAGCAAGGAAGGATTTTGCATCTTCGGTCAATTCAAGACTGAAACCAAGAGTCATTAATCTTTTCATCACTCCTTTCATAAGTATATCAATGATCTCAAAAATATTTTCTTTTGTAAGAGAGTTAAATATCACTACATCATCGATCCTGTTTAAAAACTCAGGGGAGAATGTTCTCTTCAATGCTTTTTCAATGATGGCTTTATTGGCCTCATCTTCATTTTGCACTCTTGTAGAAGTGGCAAAACCCACACCTGCGCCAAAATCTTTCAATTGACGGGCGCCAATGTTTGATGTCATGATGATGAGTGTATTTTTGAAATCAACCTTTCTGCCCAGGCCATCGGTTAACTGACCATCATCCAAAACTTGTAATAAAATATTGTAGATATCAGGATGAGCTTTTTCAATTTCATCCAAAAGAATTACGCTATAAGGTTTGCGGCGAACTTTTTCCGTTAACTGCCCGCCTTCTTCATAGCCCACGTATCCCGGGGGTGCTCCGATGAGCCGGCTCACAGTAAATTTTTCCATGTATTCGCTCATATCAATTCTCACGAGTGAATCTTCGGAATCGAACATATATCTTGCCAATGCTCTTGCTAATTCTGTTTTTCCAACACCGGTTGGACCAAGAAAGATGAATGTACCAATTGGTTTTTTAGGATCTTTCAAACCAACGCGGTTGCGTTGAATGGCCTTGACTACTTTTTGAATCGCTTCAATCTGCCCCACCACCATGTCTTTCATATCGTCAGCCATCTTGCGAAGTTTTTCACTTTCCGCCTGCACCATTCTTTTGACGGGGATCCCTGTCATCATACTGACTACTTCGGCGATCTGTTCTTCACCAATGGGGTAACGTTTGTGTTTACTCTCTTCTTCCCATTCTGTCTTTGCTTTTTCCAATTCTTCACCCAGGCGTTTTTCAGTGTCGCGCAATGAAGCAGCTTCTTCAAATTTCTGGCTCTTGACCACTTTATTTTTTTCGTTCTTTACATCTTCGATCTTCTTTTCCAACTCCACAATATTTGGTGGTACATTAATATTTTTCAAATGCACCCTTGCTCCCACTTCATCCATCACATCGATCGCTTTATCGGGTAATAGACGATCCGTGATATAACGGTCACTCAATTTCACACAGGCATCAATGGCCTCATCATCATAAACCACATTGTGATAATCTTCGTATTTGGTCTTGATGTTAACGAGTATTTTAATGGTGTCATCAACAGATGGCGGATCAACCATTACTTTTTGAAAACGACGGTCCAGCGCGCCGTCTTTTTCAATATACATCCTGTATTCATCAAGCGTGGAAGCACCAATGCATTGTAATTCGCCTCTTGATAATGCAGGTTTGAAAATATTGCTGGCATCCAATGAGCCACTGGCGCCACCGGCTCCGACAATGGTATGAATTTCATCAATGAAAAGAATTACGTCGCGATTTTTTTCCAGTTCATTCATGATCGCCTTCATTCTTTCTTCAAACTGGCCGCGATATTTTGTACCGGCCACTAAGGCAGCCAGGTCCAGAGAGATCACTCTTTTATCAAAAAGCACCCTGGATACCTTTCGCTGAACGATTCGCAGGGCAAGCCCTTCGACGATTGCTGTTTTACCCACACCGGGTTCACCAATCAATATCGGGTTATTCTTTTTTCGACGTGAAAGTATTTGTGATACTCTTTCAATTTCTGATTCACGGCCAACGATCGGATCAAGAGCATTCATTTCAGCAAGCTTGGTGATATCGCGTCCGAAATTATCAAGCACGGGTGTCTTGCTCTTTGCAGTTCCCTGTTGTCTGGATGATTTAGACTGAGAATATTTTTTTTCTTCATCAAAATCATCATCATTTTCTTCGGAGTATTCTGAGCGAACGTCATTCGATTTTACGATGCCCAACTCCTGCCTGAAGAGATCGTAGTCCACGTCGAATTGATTTAAGATTTGAGTTGCGATGTTTTCTTTATTCTTTAAGATGGAGAGCATCAGGTGTTCAGTTTCTACGGTTGTGCTTTTCAGAGCTTTTGCTTCAAGCACCGTAACCCGTATTACTTTTTCAGCTTGCTTTGTTAGAGGAAGACTATTTATGTTCGCAATGTTTTTGCCGGTTTTATCCTTCACAGCTAATTCGATCTCTTTACGTAATTCATAGAGGTCAACATTAAAACTTTTTAGAATCCGGATGGCGGTATTATCTCCCTCGCGGATCAGGCCGAGAAGAAGATGTTCGGTACCGATAAAATCATTTCCCAACCTCAACGCTTCCTCCCTGCTAAACGAAATGATCTCTTTTACCTGTGTTGAAAAATTGTTATCCATTTGGGGTTAATTGCTTGTTCTACAATAATAACGAATATTTTTGACTGTTCTAAATTTCTAATTATAAACGTAATGTTGATAATCTTAGTTGTATGGAGGTCAAAATAGATACCAAAGAGAAATTTCATGTCATCACGCTGCTGCAGGCCGGTTTATCTGCTACTATGACAGAAGAATTCTACGATCGTTTACTTTCTTACCTCCGTTCCGACATCAAGAATATCGTACTCAACCTTAAAGACCTTCAGTCTATAGACAATATTTCGGCGGAAAGGATAGTTAAGATTCAACAAAAATTTTACGAGAACAATGCTTCTTTTGTGATTTGTGCGTTGCAGCCGCAGGTCGAAGAGTTCCTCGACAAGGTTGAATTACTGGAAATGATGAATGTAACACCAACCGAAACCGAGGCCTGGGATATTATTCAAATGGAGGAGATCGAGCGGGAACTATTGGATGGGGAGCCAGAGGTGTGAAGTATGAAGTCGGAAGTCAGAGGTCAGAAGTAGGACCTCTGACTTCCGACCTCCTGCCTCCAGCAAGCAAATTTCAAACTAATGGACGCTTCTATTCAAAAATATCTAAATCAATTTCTTTCTGATAAATTAAATCTCCGGATCTCTTCATTTCAATTTCTCCCGGTCGGAGGCGGCTCCATTAATGATACTTTCCAACTTACTATTAATCATACTATCAAATTCTTTTTGAAACTTAACTCAGCTGCCAGGTATCCCCGGCTTTTTGAGAAAGAAAGAAATGGGCTTGAGTTTCTTGGCAAACAAAAAATCATTCATGTGCCTGCTTTAATTGCTTTTGATGAAATCGGTGGTCACCAGGTCCTATTGCTGGAGTGGATCGAAGGCGGTTTAAAAACTGAGAAGTTCTGGAAGCAATTCGGTGAACAGTTAGCGGCATTGCATCATACAACCAATTTACATTTCGGATTTGAAGAAGACAATTATATGGGAGCATTGCCACAATTGAACAATCAACAAAAAAACTGGATCGAATTCTTTATTCATTGCCGGCTTGAGCCCCAAATTAAAATGGCAGGAGAAAAACATTTTCTTCAAACAAAACACCTGGACACGTTTGAACATCTCTATTCAAGATTAACAGGCATATTCAATATTGAGTCACCCTCTTTGCTTCATGGCGATCTCTGGAGCGGGAATTTCATGTGCAACCAAAACTCTGAACCTGTGCTCATTGACCCCGCTGTTTATTTTGGTCACCGCAGCATGGATCTCGCCATGACAACTTTGTTCGGAGATTTTGATAAACCATTTTACGAATCCTATCATTATCATCTCCCTCTCCCGCGCAACCATCATGAACAATGGGAGATTTGCAATCTCTATCCTTTGCTGATTCATCTGAATCTTTTTGGACGGGGTTACCTCGGCCAGATCGAAGCCATACTGAGAAAATTCGGATAATTCATTAAGTTAAAAGTAAAAATCAAAAATCAAAAAATCCAATTTTGACTTTTTACTTTTTAATTTTACGCATGCTCGGTGTAACGATCCTTGGAAATAATTCTGCTGTTCCGGCATTTGAACGTCATCCTACAAGCCAGGTTGTAACGATAGATGGCAATCTTTTCCTGGTGGATTGCGGAGAAGGTACACAGATACAAATGATCCGTTACAAGATCAGGCGAAGTAAAATTTCTCACATCTTTATTTCTCATCTTCATGGTGATCATTATTTTGGCCTGGCAGGACTGATCAATAGTTTTGGTTTGTTAAGTCATCTGCAGGATCTGCATATATATGCTCCTGCCCCTTTGCAGGAAATCATAGAATGGCAATTAAAAGTTGCAAGCACTACGCTGCCGTACAAACTTTTTTTTCATACCATCAGTAAAGAAGAGGTATTGGTTGATGAGGAAAAGTTCTCCGTGAAATGTTTCCCTACGAATCATCGCATTGAATGTTACGGTTTTTCCTTTCATGAAAAAAAAAGCAGGCGACGGTTACTTGCTGATAAGGCTAAGGAGTTTGAAATTCCTGTTTCATTTTATGACAGGCTAAAAGATGGCGAAGATTTTATTCAACCAAATGGATCCATTGTAAAATATGAATGGGTAACCGAAGAAATGCCCCCCGGTAAAACTTATGCTTTTTGTGCAGACACAAAATATGATGAATCAATCATTGCTCATATCCGCGATGCAGATATGATCTATCATGAGACAACCTATCTTGATGCCTTACAGGAAAGAGCAATGGATCGCTTCCACAGCACTACAAAACAGGCAGCATTGATTGCCAAAAAGGCCAATGTAAAAAAATTACTCATCGGTCATTTCAGCAGCAAGTATGATACGCTTGAAGAATTTGAACAGGAAGCAAGAGAGGTTTTCTTAAATACAGAACTTGCCATCGAAGGAGTGACTTATAAAGTTTAAAAGTTTACCAGTTCCAAAGTTCACAAGTTAGTTACCTCTGAAACCTTGAAACTCGTGAACCCAGGGAACTATTTTTCTATCAGCCATAAATAAAAAAGGGGAAACTCTTCCTTCCACACGCTTTCGGTGTGTTTGCCATCTGGTCGGATAGAAGTTATCATCGGCGACCTGGAAACTTCTCGCATTTCTTCAAAAGCCTTTACCAGGTCTGGTTCCATGGTTTCACCTTCCTCCCCCCCACAATAGAAATAAATTTTTGAATAGACCTCTTTGCCCTTTGCTTTTATATCATCAAAAATCTTTGGTCCCACCCAGAATGCAGGAGAAAAAACGCCCGCTCCGCCAAATATCTTTGGATATTTTAAGATCGCATACATGGAGATCAATCCCCCCATCGAACTGCCCGCAATAAAAGTATTTTGTTTGTTTTTGAGTACCCGGTAATTTTTATCCACGAATGGCTTCAGCGTGTTT
>JBIOGV010000255.1:0-5449 GCA_044448365.1 Chitinophagales bacterium | reverse complement strand
TTTTTCCAACGGCACTTTACTGATGGGAATATCATGTCCTAAGGCCAATGACTTTATTTCTTCAACCGGTTTTCCATGAATAGTGTTTAGAAGATAAATCCTGTCAAGCTGCCTGCCGGACTCAATCGCTTCCTTAACTGCGTTCCTGCCGATGACCAGGGAGCTTTTTTTGGGCCGGTATTTCTGACGAAAATTTTTCATTTCCCAAAAATAAGGTTAGTTCTTAAACAGCGATGCCACGGGTTTTCCGTGGCATCATTCACGCGACGAACAAATTATTTCAATCCAAATGCCTTTTTCAATTTATCGGCATAATCCAATTTTTCCCACGTAAATAATTCTACTTTTTTCCTTACCCGTTTTCCTTCGGGAGAGACAAAAATCTTTTCAATGATCTCCGGCTTCCGCCCCATGTGCCCATACGCTGCTGTTTCACTATAGATCGGGTTTCGCAATTTTAAACGTTGCTCGATAAAGTAAGGACGCATATCAAACATGCTTTTTATCTTTTCAGCAATTTCACTGTCGCTCAGCCTGACTTTTGACGTACCAAAAGTATTTACATTGATGCTGGTTGGCTCTGCCATACCAATTGCATAAGAAACCTGTACCAGTATTTCATCGCATACACCTGCGGCCACAAGATTTTTGGCAATGTGTCGGGTAGCATAGGCTGCGCTCCGGTCCACCTTACTTGGATCTTTACCACTAAAAGCCCCGCCTCCATGGGCTCCTTTTCCGCCGTAAGTGTCAACGATAATTTTTCTCCCTGTCAATCCCGTGTCACCGTGGGGTCCACCGATAACAAACTTTCCTGTAGGATTAATGTGATACTTTATCCTGTCATTAAATAAATGAGCATATTCCTTATACTTTTTTTTGACCCTTGAAATTAAAATCCCGATGATATCTTTCCTGATCCTCGCCTGCATTTTTTCTTCCGTATCAAACTCATCATGCTGGGTAGATAAAACAATAGCATCGATCCGTACCGGCTTGTTGTTATCATCATATTCCAAAGTCACCTGGCTTTTTGCATCAGGTCTTAAATATTTTATTTGTTTATTCTCCCTGCGTAGTGCTGCGAGTTCCAGAAGTAGTTTATGTGCGAGGTCCAGGGCCATCGGCATGTAATCGTCTGTTTCATTTGTAGCATATCCAAACATCATTCCCTGGTCGCCCGCACCTTGCTCTTCTTTTTTTGTTCTGTCTACTCCCTGGTTAATATCTGCCGATTGCTCATGAATAGCAGAAAGCACCCCGCATGAATGCGCTTCAAACATGTATTCGCTTTTTGTATAGCCAATATCGCGGATCACTCCCCGAGCAATATCCTGGACATCCAGGTAAGCTTTTGATTTTACCTCGCCGGCAAGAACCACTTGCCCGGTGGTAACTAAAGTTTCACAGGCAACTTTTGAATCAGGATCAAAAGCAAGAAAATTATCGATCAATGCATCCGATATCTGGTCGGCTACTTTATCAGGGTGACCTTCAGAAACACTTTCAGAAGTAAACAAATACGACATATCGATTCAGATTTAAAAAAGTTGAAGATGCAAATATAATTATCGAAAATCAGAGGTTAGAATATATTATCCTCAACCGCAGCCTTTTTGCAGGGTCGGCATAACTGCCGCCCGCCAAAACAATTCTGCCTTTGGCGATTGCATCCATTGCATGAATAGAGATATGAGTGTTCAAATTAGAATTGAACACATTGGTTCGTAAAGGAGCATATATCCTTAAAGTATCATTAGGTTCATGTTTTGTAATGATACTTTGCACATATCTTGAGATATTGAAACGGATGGTGTTGTCAGAACGCAACGTACCACCAAATGAAGAAAAGGCAACACTTCCCGTTGCGTCTGTCAAAAGATCATTTGACAGCATAAAGATCGTATCAAGAGACTTGTTTTTTCGATCAAGCATGAGTTGCGATGGCGCAGTAAAAAAATCATCAGATGATGAAGGGATTTTTTCAGCTAAAATTTCGGCCTTGTGAATCACTTTATTGCTAAACGTATCAAGAGCAGGGATTTTTATTGTTACATAGGACCCGGGGGCAGATTGCAAATAAAGTGCATCACCCGCTCCGCTATTCAGATAGGTCATATAATTGCCACTGATCTGCCTGTCAAGATAATTCGCCTGTCCATTTACTGAATGGAGAAAATCGAATGAAGTTGTATCATTTTTTCCATACCTGAAATAAACAGTAAGTTTCGTATTGGCAGCATCGGATAAATTGAAATAACTCAAAGCATCTCCAACCGGATCCGCTTTAACAGACAAACCTGCGAAAAGAGTTCTGAACAAAGAATCGCTTTTAAATCCATTGCTAGTATCGTATTGGGCAAACCGGAGTGCAAGGGTATTGTCTAACTTTATTCTTACTACATTACTAACATGTGTGGTATCCGTGCCTCTTATTAATGTAGTGGTATCTTTCAAATTTCTGATCGTAAAAGTTGTGGAACCAAGTTCGAGACCTGTCGTCGAAAAATCAGAGGCAGGGTCAATGTATTTGTAAAGAGTGGTATCGTTAAACCCTGTATTTGGGGCAATTTCGAAAACATGCAAAGTCTGAATTCCGTTGTCCAATGTATCTCCATAAGCCGCCACATAGGATAGTGAAAGAACAACTGAATCTATATTTAGCGAATCGGTTTTAATAAACGGATACGTCCCGAAGGAAGACGGTGTTATATTAAAATCAATGTTAGCGTGTTCATGCCCAAATTCAGGATCATCGATATCACCTAAAGCTACAAGATCATTATACAGAACAAGGGTCGTATCATTAAATAACCCGTTTTGAGTAATTGTATTCAGGGCCACCTCGAACGTATGCACATTATCCACAGCCGGAACCAGTTTATCACCCAGCTCAGTAGCCTGGTTGATCTTTTTGCAGGATGAAAAAATGATAAGAAAGCTTAAAAAACCTATACCAATCGGGAAGACTGAAATTTGACTCTTCACAATAATTTAATTAGGGATGTAAAATTGATTTTCTCCTGATGCCAGTTTATTAATTCACGATTTTTTTACTTGCTCGCAAGATCGCCATAGAGTTGTAAATAGTCTGTTAAATCTGACTCAGCGTTGTAGGGTAACGTTTTTTTACCTTTCACTTTTGAAAATTCTTCAACTAATTTTTTTTCAATTTTTTCCGCCCCAAAACTAATTGCATCCGCATAACCCGCACCTCCGCGAAACATTGCCGTGTTGTTTGCCTCTTTATATATTTCAATATCTTTTTCTTTTAATGATGGATGAATAAGAGCTTTTTTCAAAAAATCTGCCCCGAGTTTTTCCTTGAATGTATTTTGCCCGATGGTATAAAGGATCTTGCTATGGGAAAATACCGGCTCCTTTTTGTAGACCGTTTTTAAATAACATGGAATTAACCCGGTCATCCACCCGCTGCAATGAATAATATCCGGTGGCCAGCCAAATTTTTTTACCGTTTCCAATGCTCCCTTGCAAAAGAAAATGGTACGCAAACCATTATCATCAAACCATTTCTCATTTTCATCATTAAAAATAAATTTGCGTTTAAATAGTTCCTCGTTATCCAAAAAATACACCTGCAACCTTGCATTGGGTAAGGATGCAACCTTGATTTGAAGCGGATGATCTTCATTATCTATTGAAACATTAATACCGGAAAGACGAACTACTTCGTGCAGGCGATGCCGGCGTTCATTAATAATGCCGAACCTGGGCATGATACACCTCACTTCAAAACCATTGTCATTTGCCTTTATTGCCAGCTTATTTGCAATTTCAGAAAATTCGGTGAGTTCGAGATAAGGAGACATTTCATTGGCAATAAATAAAATTCTTTTCTTTGCTGACATGATACGAGCTTTTAGTGGTCCGTTTTTAAAGACCGCAAAATTAGCTATTTTATTGTGAACTTTAGCTTCAAAAGGCTTTTTAGCTTCAATAACCTGAAATGATCCTATTCAAAAAGGCAAAAGACCTGCAGCATCATTTGAATATTTGCAGGCAAAAAGGTCAAAGATCGTCTGTTCAGAAGACAGGCATCGGCTTTGTTCCAACCATGGGTGCACTTCATGACGGGCATATATCTTTAATAAAGAACTCCATTCGTGAAAACCAAATTTCAGTTTGCAGCATTTTTGTTAACCCCGCCCAGTTCAATGATCTGAATGATTTTAAAAAATATCCATCAACACTTGAACAGGATATTTTGAAACTGGAAACTAACGGGTGTGATATTTTATTCCTTCCGCATGTTGAAGAAATATATCCTGAAGGAATTGAAAAAAGACAACATTATGATCTCGGCTACCTTGAAACCATATTGGAGGGTGAATTCAGACCGGGTCATTTCCAGGGCGTTTGCATGGCTGTTGAAAGGCTGTTAGCCATTGTACAACCGGATGTACTTTATCTGGGTCAAAAAGATTATCAACAATGTATGATCATCACAAAACTGATCGAAATAATGGGATTAAAGGAAAAAATTAAGATCAGGATATGCCCCATTCTTCGCGAGAAAGATGGCCTGGCAATGAGTAGTCGCAATATGAGGCTCTCTGAGGAACAAAGAGTGCGGGCCCCGGAAATCTATAAAACTCTTCTTTACTTAAAACAAACTTTTGGCAAAGAGTCTTTGGAAGATCTCAGAAAAGAAGCTGCAGACCTTCTTCAAAAAAAGGGATTTAGGACAGACTATGTGGAAATTGCAGATTCCAAAACTTTGAAACCAATAAACGAATGGGATCCCCGCACAAATATTCTTGGCCTTGTTGCTGTTTACATAGACAATGTTCGGTTAATTGACAATATCATGCTCAATCAAAGCGATTGAATAATGACTCAGATACTTTTCTTTTCGCTGGTCTCACTGTTTAATACTGATCATCTTTCTATTTTTGCAGGATGCAAATTGAAATTTTAAAATCAAAAATTCACCGGGTAGTCATTACGGAAGCAAATCTGAATTATGTTGGCAGCATTACTCTTGATGAAGACCTGATGAATGCGGCAAATATTATTGAAAATGAAAAAGTACAGGTAGTGAATGTAAATAACGGTGAACGCCTGGAAACTTATGTGATCAGGGGGAAAAGAGGATCTGGTATCTGCTGTTTGAATGGCCCTGCAGCCCGGAAAGGAGTGGCAGGTGATACAGTAATTGTGATCTCTTATGCAAACATGCCATTTGAAGAGGCAAAACAGTTTAAGCCAAGCATCGTTTTTCCCAAAGAGGGGAATAAACTGTAATTCATAAATCAGACTTTACAGTATTTGTTTTGATAATTGAAGTTGTAAGTTTATTTTCGGTCTCGATGAAGAAAAAGCTGACTACAATACTTCAATATGTTGTATTCCTTGGATTAGGAATTTTTCTTGCATGGTGGTCTCTTAAAGACCTCAATCATTCAGAACGAATTCAAATCAGAAATGC
>JBIOGV010000254.1:0-5466 GCA_044448365.1 Chitinophagales bacterium | reverse complement strand
TCGTGACAAAGCTTTATCATTTTGGCTGTTAGCTCTTCAGCAGGCTGGTTGCGATACGACATTCCTTTTGCATAAGGAACTGTTTTTTGTAAATACCGGTAATTATCAAATTCATCAGATGGGTTTCGCCAATCAGGATAGGTTCCGAATGCAGGGTTGTTTATTTTCTTTATCAACCTGATCATCCATTCCGGATCATTCGATACTCCACCATGATTTTCTATTACGATATTGATATTCGCAGGTTTGGCGTATTCCAAAAGCATATTGTAGGATTCTGCAGCCCATTCAAGAGCGTCCTTCTTATCAACGTTCTCGGGGCCGCGGCAATTTGTGCGCACTGCATGGCATCCAAGATAATGTGCAATATCAACCCACTTTCTATGATTGATTTCAAATTGTTTCCGGCCTTCTTTTGTATCAGCACATCCATCGCCTTCTTCATCCACCATTATCAATATCATGGTGATACCGTAATGCTCTGCATTTTGTCTTAATTTCTTCAGATAGGTCTCTGTAGGGGCCTCAAAAAGGGTATTTACGAATTCAATCCCGTTGAGACCAAAATCCTCACGTGCTATACGAGGAAAGTCAAGATTTTTCCATTTGCCTGCCCTGATCTCTTCCACCAGGGCCCACTCTGCAAGTGATATATCGTTTTTTACAAGTTGAGAAGATGCCATACTATTTTAAATTTTGACTGAGATATTTTTTTTCCTGTAATACCTGTTACTAAGCTAACGAGGTTTATTTTATTTCAAGCTATCCGGCGGTCTTATTTCTTCAATCTTATAATTGTAAGCTTTGCAGCTTAACCCGATCAGCCATTGTTTTTTTTGAGAATAGATGAAAATAAAACAAGCACCATAATATAAAATAAATGATGAATAAAAAACAAAGAGCAATAGTAACACAATTGAGGCTGAAGATCCATACAAACGACCCACATTGCTGTCAATTAATAAATAGCGTAATAATAATCTTCCTGCGGTAAATAATAATCCGGTAAGCAGCCCCCCAATAAATGATGCCTTCCAGGAAGGTTTTCCATCTGCGAGGAAACGGAATAAAAGAATAAACCAGGCAGATACAATGACCGCTCCTACTATTGCGTTCAAAACAGTCTTAAAATAGATACCGTCGCCCTGCCATATTTCATCAAAATAATTCCGGGCCATAGCCGCAAGGCTGTCAAAAAGAAGATCGGCAAAAAACAGAATACCAATCAGCATGATCACAATAAAAGATCGTATGCGCATGCTGATGCTGAAAAAAATTCCCGGTCTCTCTTTTACACCAATTCGCCAGATCTGATTCATGGAGTTTTTGATAATGGCGAACAAAGTGGTTGCAACAAAAAGAAGAAAAATAAATCCGAACACGATAACATACCAATTATTGCTAAACCCGCGAATACTTCTTATTACTTGTCTTACCTGCTCAGCACCATCTTTACCAAGTGTATTTGATATCCGTTCCAATAACCCACGGCCAATGATACGCTTGTCCATGAACAGACCAAATAATTGTGCGAGGATAAGAATGATCGGTGGTAATGCAAACGTGGTGAAAAAAGCAGTGGCCGCTGCCATACGCAGCGGGTCATTTTTCCGAAACAATAGTATACCATCTCGAAGACTTGTTATTAATAACGCTAACTCATTGCGTAAAGCTTTTTTACCGGGCATAAAAGTCAATAAAGATATATACTGTTGAATATTCGGGTTGTTGTTGATTTGGATTGAAAAAAGCCTTCAACAAATTTTTTAGGTCGGTGACAACGCTTTGCTTAAAATTCAGGTACAAATTTATTTTCACGCATCCAGTTGATGCAACTTGTAAACCAATCTTCTTTTGTAGAAGCATTGTGCAACCCGAAACCATGACCACCATGCTCGTAGAGATGCAATTCGGCAGGTATTTTATATTTCAGCAATGCCTGGTAAAAACGAATGCTGTTTTCGGGGTTTACAGCATCATCATCTGACGCATGAACCAAAAAAGTTGGAGGCGTTTGTGGTGTTATTTGTTCTTCATTTGAAAATAAATGCACCAGGTTCTTATCAGGATCTTTTCCAAGCAAATTATCACGCGAATCAATATGACCAATGCTGTCATTAAAACTGATCACCGGGTAAATGAGAAGCATAAAATCGGGGCGAAGATTGGCTGCTGCCAATTCTTTGCGAACGGGATTAAAATGAGTGCCTGCCGTCGAAGCCAGGTGACCACCGGCCGAAAAACCCATAATACCAATTTTATGTTCATCGATTCCGTATTGCTTTGCATGGGTTCGCACGAACCAGATCGCCTCCTGCGCATCCATTAAAGGGATATAGGCCTTGTTCATCATGCATTCTTCTTTTGGCAATCGATAACGCAGTACAAAAGCCGTTACGCCTGCATTGTTAAATGCCTTTGCTACATCAGAACCCTCATGCCCTGCCGCAAGAACTGCATATCCACCACCCGGGCAAATGATCACGGCGGCTCCATTTCTTTTTTCTTTTGGCACTTCATAAATAGTAAGCGTTGGCTCAGTGATGTGATCAACTATCAATATGCCATCCTTGTTCCATGATGTATCAATAAATTCATGATCTTTTTCACTACACGGTTTTGCACCAGGAACCTCGCCCTGGTACAATGGCATAACCTGCTGAGCTGATAAAATGGAAGTAGACATCAGTAAAAAAAAGCTTGTCATTAATTTCTGCATAGCAAAATACTGGAGTGTAAATCTATGTTTTTATCATATCAACAACCCTGTTGATCTCGCAAAATCTTAATTAGTATGCCCGGCACAGGAGAAAATAACAAAAATTTTTATTACAGCTTTATGGAAAATGTAAAAAAGCCCCTCAAACTATCGTTAACTTTACCTGCAAACGAGTCGCTATGCAAAAGCATATTATTTTTTGCTGCTCTCTTTTTTTAATAATTACAAATCCATGTTTTTCTCAGCAAGGGGATAGAGGATCACCCGCTGATCAAAATAGCGACGTAAATCAATTAACAATTAAGGAACGTTCCGCGATAAATTCCATTGCAAAAAACCACAGGTATGGGTCAGTTAATTTAGAAGCCATAAAGAAAGAAATACAAGGCCGGCCTGATCTTTCTTCAATGTCTGTCCGTAATGCTATAAACAGTGTAATGATCAAGATACAGCAGAATGCAGAGAAAGATCTGCAGAATGCGTCTGCACATGTTCAGTCAGCAACGGATAAAAAAGATTCTCTCAGAAAAAAACTGGCTGAATTGAAAAAGAACCATGATGATCTGCAAAATAAATTGAAAAACGAGTACGATACCTTAAAGTTAGCCTCAGCGTACAGCAACCATGGAAAAGAAAATCTCAATCACGTTCTTAGCCAGGAAAAATTATCCGAGGCTGATGCCGAAAATGCCGCTAAAAGAAAAAAGAATGCGGAAGATCACTTGCGATCTGTAAAGGAAGCGATCCAGAAAAATGAGCAACTGCAATCGCAACAAAGGAATTAGTTTCAAATTTCACCCAAACATTTTGGCATTGACGAAAAATCAGGCGGGTGCAAGACCAAAATCATTCCATTTTGTAAAAACCGGGGTTATCTTTCGCGCTATTTTATAAGATGCTTCGCGAAAAAATCTTTGGCACATACTACAATGAAAAGTTCAGACATCGCAGCGTTGAAATTATGAGAGTAGAGGCTTTGAGTGATGCTGTCTTTGCCTTCTCTGTTTCCTTGTTGGTGGCTTCACTTGAAGTACCTCAAACTTTCAATGAATTGGTTGTGACCATCAATGGGGCCTTACCTTTTTTTGCCACAGTGGCAATCTTATTTCTGTTATGGTATCAGCAATATATTTTTTTCCGCCACTATGGAATGAATGATTTTCCGACTATTATTTTGAACCTGGTGTACCTGGCTGTTATCCTCTTTTACCTGTACCCTCTTAAATTTTTGTTCTCACTTTTACTTTCGTCATGGACAGGTATTAATCTTTTCCCCAGGGCACTGGACAAAACAATAATAACGGCTCAACAATTTCCCCGTTTGGTTATTCTTTATGGGATCGGCTATTTTGTTATCTGGATGCTGCTATACATTATGCATCAGCGCGCATTGCATCTTGCAACAACACTTCAGTTGAATAGATACGAATTGCTGTACACAAAAAAAGAGAAAAGGGGTGCATTAATGAATGCCCTGATTGGTGCCGTATCAGCATCAATTACCTGGATAGGCATTGAAGGGCTCAGCGGGATTTGTTATTTATTTATACCCCTGGTATTGGTTTTTAATGAAATGCTTTTTAGATACCAAATCAAAAAAGCAGGAGTTTAATCCGGCAGCTATTCACGTGAGCTCACAAAGTAAATACCTCTTGGTTCAGTTTTTTCATACGAGGGAGTATAAACCTTTTAATTAAATATTTAATATTGACATTCCGCAACTATTTTTGTTGTTATGCGGATCTGGTCCATTCATCCGAAATATCTCGACAGCAAGGGTCTTGTAGCAGTTTGGCGGGAAACCTTGTTGGCAAAAACTGTTTTGAAAAATAAAACAAAGGGATATAAAAATCATCCGCAACTCCACAGGTTTAAAGAATCAAAAAAACCCTTGCATTGTATCAATCAATACCTTGTTGAAATATACAAGGAAGCAGAGAAAAGAAATTACTCTTTTGATAAAAGCAAGATCAAAAAAGATTTTAAACGATCAACACTTACAGTCACAACAGGCCAGGTTGATTTTGAAATAAGGCATCTGAAAAGAAAACTGAAGTTAAGAGATCGGAAAAAATTAAAAGAAATAATGCTTGTCAGGAAATTTGAATCCCATCCTTTGTTTAAGATCATTGAAGGTGAGACAGAATCATGGGAAAAATTTTAAAACTCATTGGGTCAACACATGTATTATTAATATTGATAAAATGCTTTTACTAAATTTTAAACCTTTCCCGGTTCTGACAACTGAACGGCTATACCTTAGAAGAATGACTGAAGAGGATGTCGAAGAGATTTTTTTTCTGCGTTCGGACAAGCAAATGCTGCAGTACCTGGACCGCGATCCCGCAAGATCAATTGACGAGGCTTTGAGCTGGATAAAAATGATAAATGAAGCTATTGACAACGATCAATATATTGCCTGGGGCATTGCGTTAAGAAACGAGCCCGTGCTTATTGGGACCATTACTTTTTGGAATGTGAAGAAAGACCATTACCGGGCGGAGATCGGGTATTTATTAAATACCCATTACCAGGGAAAAGGCCTGATGCAGGAAGCCGTTACTGCCGTTCTTGAATATGGTTTCAAAATCATGAAACTCCATTCGGTTGAGGCCAATGTAAACCCGGCCAATAAAGCATCCATAAAGCTTCTTGAACGGAATAATTTTGTTCAGGAGGCTTATCATAAAGAGAATTATTATTATAATGGTAAGTTTTTCGATTCGGTTATTTATTCACTTCTTACT
>JBIOGV010000253.1:0-5482 GCA_044448365.1 Chitinophagales bacterium | reverse complement strand
TCCATTCTCCGGTGAAGGACAGGTGAATACAACCATACCGGTCTTTGAGCAACCATTTGTTGCCTGTCATGAAATCGGTCACCAGGTCGGATATGGAAAAGAAAACGAAGCCAATTTCGCCGGTTTTCTTGCCTGCCGTTTGCACCCCTCCCCGGTGTTCCGATACTCGGTCTATTTTGATATGTACAATTATGCCATCAATGAATTTTACAGGAGCGATTCGGTAAGAGCAAAAAAATATCTTGATTCTTTACATCCGCAGGTAAAAAAAGATTATGAAGAGCTTAGAAAATTTTTCAAGAAATATCAAAATCCAATTGAACCCATCATTACCTGGATCTATGGAAAATATTTGCAAGCCAATAATCAGCCTTCAGGTAAAAGAACCTATAGTGAAGTGATCGCTTTTTTAATCGCTTTTCAAAGAAAATACGGAGTGCAGTCGCTTTGACATTTATTTGCCACAGATTTCACAGATGAACACAGAGAAAAGCCTCTGCGTTTTCAGAGGCAAAAAAATCTTTTCTAAAGTTGTTTTATCGCAACAATGAGATCCTGTAATACTTTTTTTGCGTCACCAAAAAGCATGGAAGTTTTTTTGAAGAAAAAAAGCTCATTCTCAATTCCTGCATAACCTGGTTTCATGCTGCGCTTATTCACAATAATTGTCTTTGCCAGTTCCACATCAAGGATCGGCATGCCATAAATGGGTGAAGAAGTATCCGTTTTAGCAGCAGGATTTACTACATCATTGGCTCCAAGAATAAGCACCACATCTGTAGAAGGAAATTCCTCGTTGGCTTGCTCCATTTCTTCAAGATTGTCATAACTCACATCAGCTTCGGCAAGCAATACATTCATATGACCGGGCATCCTTCCTGCAACAGGATGAATGGCATATTTTACATCAACACCTTTTTCCTTTAATAATTTTTCAAGGTCATGACAAGCATGCTGGGCCTGGGCTACAGCCAATCCATATCCCGGAACGATCATTACTTTATGGGCATAAGCCATTACAACTGCTGCATCACTGAGAGTGATCTCTTTGTAGGAACCCTGTTGTTTTTTTGCACCTGCAGCAGCACCACCTCCGCCAAATGAACCGATCAATACATTGCCCAAAGAACGGTTCATAGCCTTGCACATCAAAATCGTAAGTAATGTACCGGCAGCACCAACAAGAATTCCGCCGGTTAACATCACTTTGTTGTTGTATAAAAAACCGCCGCAAGCGGCAGCTACGCCGGTAAAAGAATTGAGCAAAGAAATTACAACGGGCATATCTGCACCACCGATTGGAAGAACGAAAAGAACGCCATAAAACAATGCGAGCACAAAGACGATGTATAAAACGAAAGCTGTAGAAACATTTAAGTTAATCAGTAAATAAGTTGCAAGGGCAAGAATGGCAACAAGAACAAGAATATTTAAAATATGCTGTCCCCTAAATGAAATGTCTTTTATTTTGCCATTTAATTTACCCCAGGCGATCATCGAACCTGCAAAAGAGATTGAGCCAATAATAATACCTAAAAGTATAATGAGTATTGTCGAAGTAATATTTCGTTGAAAATGTTCAGTAATGTTAACATCGTGCAGAGTTATATCAGGAACAGGATCTAAAAATTTGGATAAACGGTTAAATTCAACAATTGAAATCAACGCTGCGCAAGCACCACCCATTCCATTGAACATGCTCACCATCTCCGGCATGGCGGTCATCTTTATTTTTTTTGCAGCCAGTGTTCCGATCGTCCCTCCAATCAGAATTCCGCCGAAAATCCAGCCATAATTATGCAGCCTGTTTCCCGCATCATCACGGTATAAAAAAATAGTTCCCAGAATAGCAATGATCATTCCTGTTGCAGCAATCTGGTTTCCCCTTCGTGCTTTATCAGGATGAGAAAGCATTTTCAATCCGAGGATGAAAGTAACTGAGCCAATCAAATAACAAATCGTAAGTACATTTAATTGCATAAAATCATCTATTAAATTCCGAGAAACAAGAACCAAATAAATATTAAACTAAAAATTAAAAATCTATTCGCGATTATTATCATCTCTCTTTTTTATATCGCAGTAAATATTAAGACAAATCCCCTACTCTTTCCGCGAAGATCACAGTTCGCTCTTCCAGGTCATATTTTTTTTGTTTTTTTCCAAATTGAATTTTATTTGGACCTTGTCTTTTGTGATTTGGACTTGGAACGGAACATTTCTAACATTCGGTCTGTCACCACAAATCCGCCAACGACATTCAATGTTCCCAGTATAACCGCGAGAAATCCTAATGTCAATGCCAGGTAATTATCGGCTTCCGCCTTGCCCATGACAATGATTGCCCCGATGATAACAACACCATGTATAGCATTGGCTCCGCTCATAAGGGGAGTATGTAACACGCTCGGCACATGCCCTATTACTTCAATACCTACAAAGATCATCAGGATGACGATGTAGATCATTTGCTGGTTAGCAGTTATCCATGTTAAGATTGAGTTCATAAAAAATATTCAATGTTCAATAATCAATATTCAATGCTTCATGACGAACAGAATGTACAAGTCGAAAAAGTCTTCGGAGAGTGATCCCGAAGAGTCGGGACAAGCTACACTGAAGTTCATTCAAAGAACAAAAGCCCGTTACATAAAATCTACTCACTATTCACTATTCACTATTCACCATTAACGATTTCATTCTCTCATGCACCACCTCTCCGTTATGAGTGATACAGCAACCTGTTACAAGGTCATCTTCCCAGTTGAGATTAAGATTGCCATTTTTGTCAACGATCAGTTGTAAAAAATTCAGCACATTCTTTCCGTATAATTTACTCGCATCGGAAGGCATACCTGCTGCAAGATTCGAATTACCCACGATCGTGACTCCCTTGTGCACAATAGTTTCTTTATTTCTGCTCAGTTCACAATTGCCACCAGTGGAAGCGGCAAGATCAATGATCACAGAACCAGCCCTCATCATTTCCACCATTTCTGCCGTCACTAATAAAGGCGCTGGTTTCCCCGGAATTTGTGCAGTGGTAATCACGATATCAGATTTCATTATGCTTTCAGCAATTTTTTGTTTTTGTCTTTTCATGAAATCCTCCGTTTGCTCCACAGCATAGCCGCCTGCACCGGAGGCATCCGCCGCTCCCCCAACCTCGATAAATTTTGCGCCGAGACTGATCACCTCTTCTTTCACAGCAGGTCTTGTATCAAATACTTCGACAACACCTCCCAATCTTCTTGCTGTGGCAACCGCCTGCAGACCCGCAACACCAGCACCCAACACAAGCACTTTTGCTGGCACAATAGTTCCTGCTGCCGTCATGAACATGGGAAAATATCTCGAATAGATATTCGCAGCCACAAGCACAGCTTTGTATCCGGCAATGTTTGCCTGTGAGCTTAGCACATCCATTGTTTGTGCACGGGTGGTACGTGGCAACATGTCAAGGCTAAAAATAGTTACTCCTATAGATGCCCATTCATGCATGCGGGGTATATGATGCAAAGGCAGGTAAACGCCAATCGCTATTTTCGATCTCATTAACGAGACATCCTCGGGAGGAAGCTTATGAATAGTAAGCATGACCTCGGAAGAATTAATTATTTCATGCCGCTGTAAAAGTTTTGCACCCGCCTTTTCATAATCCTGATCCGATGCGAATGATTTTTCGCCAGCACCCCTTTCAACAAGAACGGGGATTGATCTTTTTGTAAGAGTTGATACAGCTTCCGGCAACAGAGATACCCTGGTTTCATGGGGCGGTTCTTTTAAAACTCCTATCGTCATTCCAATTTTATTTTTTATCCCGGTTTTCTCGGGGAAGATATTGATTTTTTGTTTACGTCTGCATGATTTCTATTTGTCCTGAGTTGCAGCTTATCCCGTCCCGATAGCAATCGGGATGCCGGGATCGCACACTTCTGTGTTCTGTTAATTATTCAGCACTAAAAACGAATTTTAAAATGCTGCTTTTCTTTGAACTCTTTCCTGAAAAAAATGATGCCGATAAAGAAAAGATCCATCGTGCAGCGAACAGCAGGATGTTCTTTGATCGTATTCCACGCCTGCTCCATTTCCCGGCTCCAATGAATATCATCAAAGATAAAAATGGAATCATTATTTGCTTTTGGCAGCAACCAGTGAAAATAGTTTACAGTTGGGTCGCGGCGATGATTGCCATCGATAAACGCAAAATCTACTGATGACAGATAATAGATGACAGATGGCAGAACATAATCAAAATTACCTTCAATCAGCTTTATATTTTTAAGTTCCAGGATATCAAAACCCTGCCTGGCAATATTTGCTACTTGCCGTGATCCTTCCAATGTAAAGAGATCGGAATTTGTGTTTGCCAATGCAAGATAACCTGCAGTAAGGCCAAGGGAAGTGCCCAATTCAACAATTGTCTTTGGTTGGGAATGTTTTACGATCCGGTATAGCAGCTGCGCATACTTTTTTGGCTTGACCACATGTTTTGCCACAGAAGAAACAGATCGCTGGTTTGACCTGGAAAAAGATCCGGCGCCATAATCTTCGATCATAAGAATCGTTTCATCACGCAATAATTTTCTTCGCAGATCCTCTACTTTCCGATAATCGGCATAGGCTTCACTGTCATTTAATACGGTTCTTATAAAATCAAATACAAATGGAGAATGAATACCATGACCCCTGCCATTTGAAGCAGTGAAATAATAAGAAAGATATTTAAAAGCAAGTTGAACTGAATTGTACATGCAGCAAAGTAAAAAGTAAAAAGTCAAAACTAATGCAGCTTTTGCGTTTTGAATTTTTACTTTTTAATTATTTTTCTTTCCCAAACCTGGAAAGAGAGAGCGTACAAATTCTTTTCATCGGGTTCACAATCACGGTTACTGGCAAGTTTCCATTCATTGGGTTTCCATTCAGGGAAAAAACTGTCCCCATCAAAATTTCCATGAATACGGGTCAAATAAATTTTGTCAGCAAATGGAAAGGCCGCTTTAAAAATTTCAGCTCCGCCGGTTATGAAAATCTCTTTTGCATCAGTTTGCGATGCAAGAGCGATTGCCTGGTCGATGCCAGGAACAACCTCCACACCATCTGCCTTCCAGTTTTTATTTCTCGTAATCACAATATTCTTTCTTCCGGTTAGAGGCTTTCCAAGTGCTTCAAATGATTTACGACCCATTATGACCGGCATAGCCCAGGTAACATTTTTGAAATATTTCATATCCGCCGGCAAATGCCAGGGAAGATTATTGTCTTTTCCTATTACGTTATTTTCTGAAACAGCAACGATGAACGAGATGGTCATTGGTCATTAAGTCATTAGTCAGTAATAAAGGTAGTCTAAGAAAAGAGAATTAAACTGCCACCGGTGCTTTGATAGCCGGATGCGATTGATAATTTTCTAAGGTGAAATCTTCAAATTTAAAATCAAAAATATTTTTGACTTCAGGATTCAATCTTATAATCGGCAGAT
>JBIOGV010000252.1:0-5493 GCA_044448365.1 Chitinophagales bacterium | reverse complement strand
GCAGGTATATCAATGATTTTTTTATCAGGATTTATTTCATTTGCATCAAGCTGCATATCGCCCACAGCTGCCGTAATATCCTGGCCAAGCCATGCATCTTTCTGTATGAATACAACATTTTTCAGTGATAGTTTCTTTAAGCTGAATTCCATGCCGGGTTGTGCACTTACGGTTTTCGATGAAGAAGAAGGGGTAAAATAATCGACAATAAACTGGTAATTCCATACAGAATCCGTTCTTTGAAGTTTGATGAATGAATTTTCCAGGCCTATATATTTCAGCTCAGCAGAATCTTTAAAAATAAACCAGTCTGTAATTTTTAGCTGCAAATTGCCTGCATAAACAAGCGTATCATTATGCTGATCTCGCAATAAAAAATCTTCAAGATTCAACTTGTTGAGCAAAGAAAAACTAACATGTTTAAAACTGATCTTTGTTTTTAATTCCTTTGAAAATTTTTTTGTGATCTGTTTTGCCAGCCAGTTTTGACCAAAGGGAGTTTCAATAAAAATAAAAGCAGCCAGTATCAGCAAAAGTATTACCAGCACAAACCGCCACAATATTTTCAAGAATTTCTTCAGGGTCAGGCATTTAAGCAATGTAAAAATAGGAAATCGGCTTCTCACAGCGCAAATACAATACCAAGCCCTGAAGTTTGATTAGAATAGCCATGAATTTTAAAGAAATATTGAGATGATGAGCAACCAAAATTTATAGCAGAGCGACAGAAACAAGTTCCAGGTGTCATCTGCCAGTCGTAAGCTGATCTTGCTAATAATTTTTTCTCACTATTTCATCGCCCTCATCTTGTTTAAAATTTTTTCTTTTAGCAAGTGATTGTGCATTTGATACCAGTTTAATGAATTCGTTTCGATACCCCTCTTCATCATTACCCTTAGAATTCTTTGCCAGGTTGATCACATTACCAAAGCTTGAATTTGACTTGTATTCAGACTGGCGAAGCAACATTCCAAATTCAGCTACGGCAGCCGCGAAGCGAAAGTTGTTACTGGTTGCAGCAAGAGCTAACTCCGAATCAAATACCGGGTGTTCGATCAATTTGCTCACTTCACCATCGGGTTGTTTGTATCGCAACTTGATATTCATTATTTCACCATTGCCCGATGCCCTGCTTAAGCCGGTTTTATTTTTTTGATACCTGAGATCATCTACTTTTCTCAGAAAACTATCTTCCACACTGGCAGGAACTATTTCATATAAAGCCGTTACGGTATGACCACTTCCCAATTCACCGGCATCTTTTTTATCGTCATTAAAATCTTCTTTGTTCAATAAACGTTTTTCATAACCGATCAACCGGTAGCCCTGCACCCTGGCAGGATTAAATTCAATTTGCAGCTTTACGTCTTTGGCTATCGTAAAAAGGGTTCCTCCAAATTCATTTACCAATACTTTTTTTGCTTCAGATAATCCATCAATGTATGCATGGTTGCCATTTCCTTTATCAGCCAGCTTTTGCATCTTGCTGTCCTGGTAGTTTCCCGTTCCATATCCAAGCACCGTGAGGAACACACCGCTCTTTCTTTCATCTTCGATCAGTCTGTCGAGTTCATCATCACTGCTTACACCCACATTAAAATCACCATCCGTGCAAAGTATCACACGATTATTTCCCTTTTTTACAAAATTTTCTTTTGCGATTTCATAGGCCAGTTTAATTCCTTCCCCGCCTGCTGTAGAGCCGCCGGCTTCCAGGTTATCGATCGCATCCTTGATCTTTGTTTTCTCGCTGCCGCTTGTTGAAGGCAATACCAGTCCTGCATTTCCAGCATATGCAACAAGAGCAACTTTATCTTCTTCTCTTAATTGGTCAACCAATAATTTCATCGAAGCCTTCACCAAAGGGAGTTTATCTTCTTCCCACATGGAACCTGAAACATCTATAAGGAAAACAAGATTGGAAGCAGGAAGATTTTCAGTTGAAATTTTCTTTCCCTGCAAACCAATAAGCACCAGTTTATGATTCTTATTCCAGGGACAATCCGATATTTCTGTGTTTACAGAAAAAGGGTCCTCGCCGGTTGGGCGCGGATAGTCATAATGAAAATAATTGATCATTTCTTCAATGCGCACGGCGCCGGCCGGAGGTAATTCACCATCATTCAAAAATCTTCGGACATTGCTGTATGAAGCCGCATCTACATCGATTGAAAAAGTAGAAAGAGGATTATCCGATACTTTCAAAAATGGATTTTCCGTGATTTCATCATAGCCTTCGGTATTAAAATCATTTTTCTTATTACGATGATAATAACCATTATTATTATTTTTTGGGAATTGATTGTAAGGAGTGTTTATCGCCACACCCCGCGTTTTTTTATACAGGTAACTTTGAGAAACCTGGTTGTTGGGAACTGTAGAAACAAAACCGGTAATATCCTTTTTGAGTTCTTTTCTATCGCCGGTTACCACTACTTCTTCCAAATTTGCCTGCGATAAATTCAGTGCAATGTCAGGATTTGACTGACCCTTTAGTTTTATTTCTTTAGAAGCATAGCCCACCGCTGAAATCACAAGTGTCGCCTTTTCACTTTTGACCTGGATAGTAAAGGCCCCTGACAAATCAGCCTGGATGGCATTTTTAGTTCCTTTCTCGGCAACTGTTGCATATGGAATTGGGGTTCCGTTTGCATCTTTTACGATCCCATGTACCGTAAATGGATTTACGGGATTGAAAGCAAGCATGATAATAAACAGCGGAATAAGCATAAAAACTATCTTTTTCATAAGTAATTTTAGAAAGGAGATGCAACTGTTTTAAGAATTACATAAGTCTCTCTGAAATAATATTTGCTAATTTTAGCCGGGTGGCCTTTCTAAGAAACATATCAAACAATTCTTTGACCGATGCCGAGCTTGTTTCACTTTACAAAAGAACCGGGGACCTGCAGGTATTAGGAGAATTGTACCAGAAGTATATGGACCTGGTATATGGTGTTTGCCTGAAATACTTTAAAGAGCCAGAAAGATCAAAAGATGCCGTTATACAGATATTTGAAGAATTGGTTGCAAAACTCAAAAAGTACGACGTTGAAAATTTTAAAGGATGGCTTCACCAGGTAGCAAAAAATCATTGCCTGGTGCAGTTGCGGACGCCAAAAAATTTGAAAACCGTTGAAATCCCTGAATCGCTTATGCAAAGCGAAGAAAACGTGCATCTGAATGGTGTAATGGAAAAAGAAGAGAATCTCCAACTGCTCGAATATTGTTTAACAACTTTGTCGGAAGATCAGAGAATGGCTGTGCAGCTTTTTTACCTGGAAGGAAAATGTTATAATGAAATTGTAGAAACGATGGGGCAGGAGTGGAAGCAGGTTCGGAGTTTTATACAAAATGGGAGAAGAAATCTAAAGCTATGCATGGAAAAATCAGAAATCAAAAGTGAAAAACCGGAACTATAAAAGAGGTATGAGGTATGAGGTATGAGGTATGAGGTATGAGGTATGAGGTATGAGGTATGAGGTATGAGGTATGAGGTATGAGGTATGAGGTATGAGGTATGAGGTATCGATAATGGAAGAAATAAAGGTATACAGAAATATAGAAATAATTACAAGTTGTAAAAGTGTCGGAAGAAAAAAAATATAAAAATTATTCTGCTGTTGATATTGAAAAATATCACAAAGGTTTGCTGTCGCCTAAGGAAATGAATGAGCTTGAAAAAGCGGCACTGGACGATCCTTTCCTTGCTGAGGCTTTTGAGGGCTACGGTACAGTCGCTGTTAATATTTCAAAAGATCTTTCTGACCTGGAAAAAAGATTGAAAGAAAAAATCGCCGGTGCTAAGGTGGTCGATATCATCCGGGCAAAAAAACCTTATAAATGGTGGAAGGTGGCAGTCGCTGTAATTATTATCGGGGGAATTGGTTTTTTAACTTTCCGGATCTCTACTAACAATAAAAAAGACTCATCCATTGCCAGGCTACAAGAGAAGAGATCGATCGATTCCATTCAAACTCGGTTCATTGATTCGCCTGTTACTCCGAACAAATCTGCAAATCAATCTAAAACCTCAAAGCGAGAAATCACCCCCGTTGCCGGGGTCAACAGAACTGCGCCCACTTCAATTAAAGGATCTTTTAACGAAAAGACGGCGGATTCTTTATTTGATACAAAAACGAATAGTGAAGCTGCTGTAATGACTAAAACCGAAACGCCGGTTACTTTAAATGAATCGCAACAAAAAAAGGATTCAACGGATAACAAGAAAGTTTCACCGGGCTATTCTTCTCTCTTTTCGAAGACAAAGAAATTAAGAAATGATGATAAGCAAGTCGAAGAATCCAGTGCGTCTGCAGATGTATTCAGATCAGGGGATGAGCAAAGAATGAACTATTTCCGGGGTCGTATAGTTGACGCAGATAATACTCCTCTACCATTTGCAAATATTACAAGTACAAAATATAATGTTGGCACTTATGCAGACGCGCAGGGAAATTTTACATTGATATCCCCGGACTCGGTTTTAGGCGTACAGGTACATTCAGTAGGTTTTGAAAATAAGTCTGCAATCCTGGAAAACAATGTTGGTGACAACAGGATAACCATGCAGGAGGATAAAACATTGCCAGAAAAGATCATCAGCTATCAAAAGCCTGATACAAGCCGCTCCCACAATGGCAGTATGAAATTTGAAGAGCCGGAACCTGTTGATGGATGGATAAATTATAATATTTATCTCGTTAATAATATCAATGTTCCTGGTGATCTTAAACTGAAGCAGGATAATGCACAGGTAAAGGTATCGTTTGAAATAAACCCCGATGGCGATCCTGCTAATATCAGGGTAGAAAAATCGCTTTGTCAAAAATGCGATGAGGAAGCTATCCGGCTTATCAGGCAAGGCCCCAAATGGAAAAAGGGAACTAAAAAAATAAAACGTATCAATGTAACTGTTCCTTTTGATAGGAACCAATGAGTTTCATATTTTTGGCAAAAGCCCCGGATGCCATCGACCGCAAAAAAAACTTCAAAAAAATCAATTTCTGATAATAAAGAAATAAAATTAAAATATTCAGATAAATCACCCGGTCAACCGCAGCTCGTTCCGATATTTGATGAAATAAAAAAACTATTAACTCCTTACGGAAAGGGAACAATGAAATTACTTGGAGGTTCGGAAGGAAAAGTTGTGCTGATCAGCAAGAAACCTGTTGAAATTTTCGGAAGAAAAAGAGAAGAGCTCTGGTTTGCTTCAGCATTGGTTCAGAAAGGGTATGTAGGTTTTTATTATATGCCGGTCTATGGAGATAATGGAGTAAAAAAAATGATCAGACCGGAATTACTTAAATGTCTCAAGGGTAAAGCCTGCTTTCATATAAAAAAATTTGACAAGGAGATTTTTTCACAAATTCAGGATGCATTAAAGACCGGCTACGATTGCTGGCACAAACGCGACTGGATATAATCTGGTTTATCAATAAACTTTCATTCACAAAATTGTTTGCTATGAGAAAATTAATGCTTTGTACG
>JBIOGV010000251.1:0-5539 GCA_044448365.1 Chitinophagales bacterium | reverse complement strand
TTCACGTGTTTGTGATGCAATTGCACCCATTCTTCAAAATTCAATTCTCCAAATGCAGGATGTAACGTTTTTATACCGGGATCGGCCAAAAAAAAATCAAAAAAATCATTCACCTGTTTTTCCAGATCCCTGATTGCTTCATTCATTGTTCCATAGCGAAGAGGTAACGGTTCATCGGGTAAAACCGGCGCTTTGGTATTTTCCCGAAATTCTTTCTCGCTCATTAAAAATGCATGGTATTTGGGAAGTTGTTCTGCTCGTGTTACAAGAGGGAATTTTAGTTTATTGGTAGAAACTCTAAAAAACCCTGAAACGTGTTCAACCATTTGCCAGGCATTCATTTTTCCCCAGCGGGGAATAGTGGCGGGATCAATTTGCCTCACTAAAGAAATGAATTGAGTTTGCAGGAATTCTTTTTTTCTTTCATTCACCATGGTTCAGGATACGATATTTTTTATTCGTTTGTCAATAGCCTGGCTGACTGAATTGAATATTTCCTCAACCGTTCCTTCGCCTTTTATTGATTGAAACTTCTTTAATTTTTTATAATGCTCGGCAATGGGAACCGTTTCATTTCTATAAACGGCAAACCGCTGATGAATGACAGTCTCGTTCGTATCATCGGTGCGGCCGGAAGTTTTACCACGATTCAATAATCTTTTTACCAACTCCTCTTCGGTTACCTCAAGAGCAAGCAAAAGCCCGATCTCGTTTTTTTTCAAGGCTAATAATTTATCAAGTGCTTCGGCCTGTGCCGCAGTACGGGGAAATCCGTCAAATAAAAACCCAGCAGCGTCTTTATGGTGCTCTAAACAACTATCGATCATTCCAATCACAACTTCATCGGGAACGAGTTGTCCTTTGTCCATAAAACTTTTTGCTTCTAAACCAAGTGGCGTTCTGTTTGCAATTTCTTCTCGTAACAAATTGCCCGTTGATAAATGGACCAGGCCATATTTTTCAACAAGTCTTTCCGACTGAGTCCCCTTCCCGCTTCCCGGTGGGCCAAACAGGATCAAATTAAACATAAGCAGCTAAATTGTACTACTGTGAAAATATGAAAATGTTGCAATGAAACAGGTGACCCTCCTGAATTATTTGATTTACGGGCTTCTATTTCTTCATCTCGCCGATACAATAAAATTTCTTCTTTATATAACCATCCTGTTCAGCTGCTTTTTTGAAAAGATATTGAAGGATTCTTTACCCCGCTATGGAATATCCATATCGGTTTACAGGCAAAAACTGTATTAATGATCTTACCCACAAATCATCTTTTTTCATTCACTAATCCACAGCCTGGTACCAAAGAAATTCACAGCTATTTATAAGAAATTGTTTATAATTCTAAAATCAGTAGTTTCGCCACAAACCTTTTTGCAAGATGAAGTTTATTGTCTCGTCTTCGGCTTTACTAAAACAACTGCAACACATTTCCGGTGTTATCAATGCCAACACCGTGCTGCCCATTTTGGAGGATTTTTTGTTCGAGGTTGAAAAAAATAAACTGTCTGTTGTAGCCACCGATCTTGAAACGGTTATGCGTGTGCAATTGGATATCGAAGCAAAGGACAGTGGTAAGATCTGTATCCCCGCAAAAATATTGATGGATTCCCTGAAGAATATTGCCGACCAGCCCCTGACTTTTAATATCGACAAAAACTTTGGAATTGAGATCACGAGCGACAATGGCAAATATAAAGTGATGGGGGAAAATCCTGATAATTTTCCGAAAGAACCATCACCCGACGATACTACTTCATTTACCATGACCTCATCTGCGCTGGTTACTGCAATCAATAAAACTTTGTTTGCGGTAAGCAATGATGACCTGCGTCCGGCTATGACAGGTGTGTTCTTTGAGCTGGATAAAAAAGGGATACAGTTTGTGGCTACCGATGCTCATCGTTTGGTGCGTTATAAAAGAACAGATTCGGGCAGTCCCAAAAATGATTCGTTCATTGTTCCGCGTAAACCCTTGAATTTATTAAAAGCCGCGCTACCCAATAATGATGATGAGATAACATTGAGCTATAACGGTAACCATCTTTTTGTAAAACATGGAACTACACAGATGAGTTGCCGCCTGATCGATGCAAGATTCCCCGATTACAAAGTAGTGATCCCAACGGATAACCCTTACAAGCTTACCGTAAATAAAAATGATTTCCAGGGAGCCTTGCGCCGCGTAAGTGTGTTTAGCAATAAAAGCACCAACCAGGTGGCTTTGATGATCGCCGGAAGTGAACTGGAACTGAAAGCACAGGATATCGACTTTTCTTTCGAGGGTGATGAAAGAATGAAATGTCGCTATGACGGCGAAGATCTGACGATTGCTTTCAACGCAAGATTTTTAATTGAAATGCTGAATGCGGCTGACAGCGATGAAGTAAAAATTGAATTATCGACTCCAACCAAGGCCGGGATACTAAAACCCACCGAGCAGGAAGACGGCGAAGAGCTGCTGATGCTGGTGATGCCCCTGATGCTGAACCAATAATCTGAACCTTGATTTTTTGGATTATAAGATTGAAAAGATTTTGGAGCTTCAATAAAATTGAGGCTTTTTATTTAAGATTTTTCTATCTTTCCATTAATCCAATAATCTTTTAAATCAGGGTTCAGAAATGAGATTCATTGAAGTCCGATCATACGATAATTATATTGATGCCCATTTAATGATGGGGCAACTTAGAGAAGAGTTTATCAACTGCCACTTGCTCAATGAAAATTCCGTAACTATCGATCCTTTTTTATCAAATGCCATTGGTGGTATTAAATTGATGGTTGCAGAAACGCAAATTAAAAGAGCTCTCGAAATAGTAAATGAAATTGAAAGCAAAAGATCAAATTGAA
This sequence comes from Chitinophagales bacterium, assembly GCA_044448365.1. GTDB lineage: Bacteria > Bacteroidota > Bacteroidia > Chitinophagales > Chitinophagaceae > VBAU01. The sequence continues at coordinate 2,683 of JBIOGV010000251.1, read as the reverse complement.
AAATGTTTTTCTAACCTAACCTGTTTTATCATAATCCCGGTTCTTTGTACCTTGTAGAAGGAATCTATTGCCATGTGGAATCGAATTATTGAATATTTCTCTACCCTTGAACACCGGCCTCTTGAAAGAATGGCCTTTCTCGTCGGTGGTCTTCTTTTTTTCTGGATTATTGAAGGAGCAATCCCATTGCTCCCGATGAGTTATAAAAAAAGTAAAACACGGCACGCTGTTGTGAATTTTAGTTTTACGATCATCCATCTCGTCATTCATACTTTTCTTGCCATCCTGATCGTACTGCTTAGTGACTGGTGTAAACAAAATCAATTCGGGCTCGTTTATTGGACAAACGCGAATGTATTGGGCACAGCCATCATTTCATTTTTATTGCTTGATTTTTTTGGCGGATGGTTTGTACATATTGTGCAGCACAAAATATATGCTTTGTGGAGATTTCATTTGGTACATCATGCAGACAACAATGTTGATGTTACTACGGGGCTTCGTCATCACCCGGTTGAAAGCCTGATGCGCGGAATTTTCTTTTTTCTCGGAATTTTTATCAGCGGCTCTCCCATGTATGCTGTAATGATCTTTCAAACATTGCTGGTTCTTTCCGCCGCTTTCACACATGCGAATATCAGTTTGCCGAAATGGATCGACCTTCCCTTAAGTTATATTTTTGTTTCTCCCAACATGCACAAGGTTCATCATCACTGGCGGCAACCGTACACAGACAGTAATTACGGGGCCATTCTTTCGATCTGGGATCGCTTATTGGGCACCTACAGGAACCTTGATGCAAAAGAGATCCGTTATGGCCTTGACCGCTATTATCCAAATGAGAAGGATGAAGATTTTTTTACGCTCATGAAAAAACCGTTTGGGAAGCTGGATGCCCCCAAACCCCCTGAAGGTGGCATGTGAAGACTCTGATTTAATAAAATAGCTTCATTGCGTGGAGTGAACGTGCAATTTGTCTTCAGAGATTAAGGGCTTTATAATTCCTCCTCGCTATTTTTGTTTTATGAAAATAATTGCCCTCATACCTGCACGATATGATGCCACAAGGTTCAACGGAAAATTAATGGCTGATCTTGCGGGTAAATCAGTGATCAGGAGAACGTATGAGGCAACAGTGTCTACAAATTTATTTAATGAAGTGGTTGTGGTAACAGGCAGCAAAACCATATTTGAAGAAATCACGGCTCATGGTGGCGATGCGGTAATGAGTAAAAAAGAACATGAAAGCGGAAGCGACAGGATCGCAGAAGCTGCTGCAGACATGGATGTTGATATTATTGTGAATGTTCAGGGAGATACCCCCTTCATAAAAAAAGAACCGCTTGAAAAATTATTAAAGCAGTTTGATGATCCTTCTGTACAGGTAGCTTCATTAATGCAGGTTCTCAAAAATGAAAAAGAAATTAACGATCCCAATTTTGTAAAAGTGGCCGTTGATCAAAATATGGATTCACTCTTTTTTAGTCGCAGTGTTATTCCGTATCCACGGGATATAGAAGCCCCGGTTATTTACTATGAGCATATCGGTGTTTATGCCTTTCGAAAAAAAGCGCTGATCGATTTTACTAATTGGCCGGTAACTCCATTAGAGGCTGCGGAAAAAATTGAATGTCTTCGCTATCTTGAACATGGTATTCCTCTTCGCATGGTGGTTGTTGACTACATGGGAATTGAAATTGATACGCCGGAGGATCTTGAAAAGGCGGCAAGCTTACTATAATAACCCGCTCCGGGGTTGTTTTACTATTTCTTATCTTCCCCTGCCAATACTTGTTTGCTTATGAAGAAAAATAATCTTTTCCGCTATTCAATAGTAGCGGCTCTTGCCGGTTTTATTTTTGGATTTGATACTGTCGTTATATCAGGTGCTAATGAACCGATAAAGAAGTTATGGAACACCACTCCTTTGTTTCATGGAGTATTTATCATGTCAATGGCTTTATGGGGAACAGTCCTGGGTGCATTGATCGGTGGTATTCCTGCTGAAAAATTCGGAAGAAAAAAAACGTTGTTTTGGATAGGTATATTATTTGCTGCATCGGCGCTGGGTACCGCATTTGCTCCCAGTCCTTATATTTTTTCATTCTTTCGCTTTATTGGCGGTCTTGGTATTGGTGTTTCATCAGTAGTGGCTCCAACTTATATTTCAGAAATTTCTACTCCTGCTGCAAGGGGAAGATTGGGGGCCATGTATCAGTTCAATATCGTATTCGGAATATTGATCGCTTTTATCTCAAACTATCTGTTGCAGGGAATCGGTGGCGCTAATGATTGGCGATGGATGCTGGGAGTTTTGGCTATTCCTTCCATCATCTATACCATAATGGTGCTGGGTGTTCCGGAGAGTCCCCGCTGGCTGGTGTCGATAAAAAATAATTTAACAGAAGCAAAAAATGTTCTTTCCCGGATTGGCTCCGAAAACCCGGAAGAGGAAGTGAACAAGATCATCGCCGCCAACGCTACTATTGAGAAAGGAAACAATGAAACAATCTTCAGTAAAAAGTATAAGACCGTTTTGTGGCTGGCTTTTTTTGTTGCCTTTTTTAACCAATGGTCGGGCATTAATTTTATTTTATATTATGCTCCTGAAATTCTTTCCCGCATTGGATTAGGCGCAAAAGAATCTCTTGGCAATTCAATTGCAATCGGCGGCACCAACCTG
>JBIOGV010000250.1:0-5546 GCA_044448365.1 Chitinophagales bacterium | reverse complement strand
CGAAATAAGACATTCCTGCCAGCCGACTGGCAAAAACAGGCAGGAATGTCATTTTTTACAAAAAATATTAATTCGAGGCCACAACTTTTACAACCCGGTAAATAACAGAACCTCTCCTGTTCAGTTCAATGGCATTGATCTTACCCAATCCATCGTTCGGAAATTCAGTCTTTGGATCCCACTGGGGCATTAATGCATCCTCCATTGTTTTATAAAGATCATAGGAAACGGTAGTGGCCTTAATATTATCACCTGATGGAGATAGTATCATGGCATTACCCCAGGCCATCTGCGGAGTTTGTTTATTGTCCATTGCTTTTTTTACAAAGGGACCCCAATAGTTGTTTTCAAGTGATATCAGGCTATCAGGATAATTGGTATTGTGATAGATCATTACAACATAATTAAAATCTTTCGCAGGATTTGCATTTGCAGCCTGCTGCCAACCACGATCGTGCAGATAGAATTCGCTGGTTGTGGTGCTCATGGAATTGGTTTCTATTTTTGCCAATGGCATACCGGTGATTTTTTCTGCAGAACCAAAAACATTACCCACTTTATCAATATCCGGAAACGTATTGATGAATAAATAATTTGAAGAATTGGGCATATCGTACCCGCCTACTTTTTCAAGGAGCGCCCAGAAGGTCATGGTCTTGTCTTTTACAGCTTTCTCGGCTACTTTGCTCCAATAAGTTGTCTCACGTTTTACAAATTCATCAACTTTGTCAGAGGGTACCCGGCGAAACTGATACACAGTAACGGAACGATCATTCTGTGCTTTTGAGTTCATTTGAAAACCTGCAAGAAATGTCACTAAAAGAATAATAACGGCCATTTGAAAAATGGAAAAACTTTTTGTTCGCATAATGTTGCTTTAAATGTTAAAAAAATAGAGGGTAGTGTGTAAATAGGGAAAGAAAGAGCGGAGAAGATAAGGATAAAAAATGAATCCTAAATTTATTTTAAAATCTCCCGGTCATAAAAAACAAAATACCATAATGGCAGAATGCACATACATTTGAAGGAATTAATTTCTATGGATGCTCCGAAAGACCTGCGGCTCGCTGTACTGATCGATGCCGATAATATTTCTTATTCCAACATAAAAGCCATGATGGAAGAGATCGCTAAATACGGCACTCCGACATTCAAGAGAATTTATGGCGACTGGACAAAACCCACACTGGCAGGGTGGAAAACGGTATTGCTTGAAAATGCCATCTCGCCTGTACAGCAGTATAGCTACACGATCGGTAAAAATTCTTCTGATTCGGCACTGATCATTGATGCAATGGATATTCTTTATTCAGGCCGGGTGGATGGTTTTTGCATCATTTCCAGTGACAGTGATTTTACAAGGTTGGCGACCCGCCTTCGCGAGGCAGGCATGAAAGTGATCGGCATTGGCGAAAAGAAAACTCCTCCTGCCTTCATTGCCTCCTGCAACAAATTTATTTACCTGGAAATTTTAAAATCGGAAATAAAACCAATTCCCGAAAAGACAACAGCCGAGAAAACATCTGCGAAAACAACCGTAGCAACTGTATCAACGATCGATAGCGGGTTAATAAAACTGATCTCTGACAGCATTACCGATATTGCCGAAGAAGATGGCTGGGTCTTTTTAGGAGTTCTTGGCAATCTTATTTTAAAAAAACAACCGGATTTCGACCCACGCAATTATGGTTATAAAAAACTGATTGACCTGATAAGAAATATTCACGAGTTTGAAATCGACCGGCGAGCGACTGGAAAAAACAATGTTTTTCATATTTATGTGCGTGCAAAAGAAAACTTTTCAAATAACAGGAAGGCAACTCCAAAGAATTTAAGGCGATAACTATGAAACTCCGAAAACTCTGCCCCAGAAAACTTCGTATACTCAAAAACCGATCACTTAACTAAAACCAAATAAAATGAAAAAAATAGTTGTGTTATTCGACGCTCCCGGTTTTACGGCTAAGCATTTTGACCAGGCATGGGATGATCTCCGTGCAGCAGGGCAATCACACCCCAAAGGACTCATTTCTCATGTAGGATTTGCAAACCCAAACGGCAATTGGAATGTTGTTGATGTTTGGGAATCAGAGGAAGCATTTGCAGAATTCGGCAAAACACTTATTCCTATTCTTCAAAAGTTGGGAGTAAATGTTCCTCCACCCATGATAGTCCCGGCACATTATGTCCTTTTAGGTCAAACAGAAGAAGTCCCGGCTTAAAAAATTGTAAAAGAGTCAGTAAGGAAGGTGAAGCTCAATGCACTTCACCTTTTTCAATTTGGCTGATCGTGTCGGATCAGGTTGCAGAATGACCCGATTCAATTTTTTTATTTGTAGTACCCTGCATTAAGATAAATGAAACCGGTTAAAGAAGTTCGACTATTCAAACAAACCATTCAACAAATAAACTATCCTTTCGAATAAAATCTGTCTCTTCTTCCTTTAGAATGACTAACTTAATCTCTCCAGCCAAAACATCTCAAATGAAAAAGCTTTTTTGTTTTTTATTCATCTGCCTACCTTTTCTTTCAGTTGCTCAAAGCAGTGATTCACTTGTGGTGATCGGTAAAAAAGATTCCATTTTTTCGGCAAGCTTAAAAGAAACGCGGCATTATCTTATACACTTACCTGCGAATTATAATAGCGGTTTTATTCAACCTGCAAAATACCCAGTTTTGTATTTACTGGACGGTGATGCTCATTTCAATTCTGTAAGCGGCCTTGTTGAAATATTGGGAGGTGGTATCAATGGTACTCATGTAATTCCCGATATGATCGTTGTGGCAATACCAAACACAGACAGAACAAGAGATCTTACACCCACTCATGCTAGCAAAGATAATTCCGGGAAGGAACAGGAATTTTTTAAGACAAGCGGTGGCAATGATAATTTTTTAAAATTTATTAAAAAAGAACTGATACCACATATTGATTCCACCTATCGTACGATGCCGTATCGCGTGTTTGTGGGACATTCATTTGGTGGTATTACGGTCATCAATGCATTGTACACGATTCCTGAAACGTTCGATGCCTACATTGCTATTGACCCAAGCCTGTGGTGGGATCATAAAGTGTTGCTGGAAAAAGCAAAAGAATATTTTCTGCACGCAAACTTAGATGGCAAAAGTTTGTACATGGGCCAGGCAAACACTATGGTTACCGGCGATACTTCGATAAATGAACACTTTGAATCTATAAAGGAATTTGCCACACTCCTTCAATCAAGAAATCGTTCCGGTTTACAATGGAAGTATGATTATTACGGTGATGATGATCATGGCTCCGTTCCCTTTATTTCAGAATACAATGGTCTACGGTTTATTTTTAATGATTACCACATAAAAACAACAGAGACGCTGTTTGAGCCCGATAAATTAAAAGCGCAGTTTCAAAAATTTTCCGAAGAAACCAACGTAAAATTCATGCCCCCGGAAGATGTAATCAATTCCCTGGGTTATAATTTCCTCGGTAATGACAAAACAGATCTTGCCATAAAATATTTCCAGATGAATATTGATTACTATCCCGAAAGCTCAAATGTATATGACAGCATGGGAGAAGCATGGATGAAAAAAGGAGACAACAACAAAGCGATCGAATACTATAAAAAATCTTTGTCGCTGAATCCAGAAAATCAAAATGCGAAAGATATGATCGCAAAAATGCAAACATCAAAGAAGGGCAATAAATGATGGCAACAACTGAATCAAACCATTTAGATCCAAAACTAAAATTCATTAATCATGACAATCAAACATTCCAATGTAACCATCTATGTAAGAGAAATGGATACCTCTATTTCTTTTTACCAATCACTTGGCTTCACGGTCAAAAACCGCTGGGGCAATTATTATGCACAACTTACAGCGCCGGGCATTGAAATCGGCTTGCATCCGGGCAATGGTAACCTTAAAGATAATTCCGGCAATGTTTCCATCGGGTTTACTACAGACAGTATCGAAGAAACAAGATCTTCTTTAGAAAAATTATCTATTGCAGTAATAGAAAGAAATGAAGAAGGAGGCCAATTTCTGCAGTTTACTGATCCGGACGGAACAGCATTGTATTTTATTAAACCGAAATGGTGACGATTAGTTTTTGAACAAATCCTCATTCATGATTACCCGGTTAACGGGTCTTCTCTTGCCATGCAAAAATGATAAAGCAATCTCCTAATGGAATAACCGGGTAAGAATAAAATTTTCTCCAATAAAAGACTTTTAAAAACCCTTTCACAGAAAATTGCGTAAATAAGAACTTAAAACTAAAAATCATGAAAACAATGATGATCATGAAATGGGATGGAGTCACACCAGCCCAATATGAACAGGTTAGAAAAACTGTTAACTGGGAAGGGAACAAACCAATGGGTGCCATCTTTCATGTAGCCTCATTTGGTAATAATGCATTACATGTAACTGATATCTGGGAGTCAGCAGATGATTTTAATAATTTTGTCCAGGCACGATTAATGCCCGGTGTGGCACAAGCAGGAATTCATGGACAACCACAGGTTGAAACCTTTCCTGTACATGCTATTTACGTAGCAGATTTGCAACAACTGAATTAATTTCCGAATTGCTTTACACCAGTTGTTCGTGTTGAAGACTGCTTTACCCAGCCGACATTAATTCAGACAAATTCCCCATTGATCATCACTCTATCAATTAAATTTGTCCCGAAAGAATAAGGCAAGTAAGCAAGTGAAGGCATTGGTTTTGTAAAAATGAGATTCGCCTTTTTACCAATCGAAATACTTCCCACTTTGCTTTCTAATTCCATAGCATAAGCTCCATTGATTGTGGCTGCATTGATGGCTTCTCCGGGAAGCATTTTCATCTGTATGCAAGCCATGGCAACAACCAAATTCATATTTCCTGATGGCGATGACCCCGGATTAAAATCTGAAGCAAGAGCGACAGCACAACCTGCGTCAATTAATTTTCTTGCCGGCGGAAATGACATGCGAAGAAAAAATGCCGCGGTAGGTAATAAAGTTGCAATGGTTTCAGAAGTTGCAATCAGTTTAATGGATTTATCATCCATTGTTTCAAGATGATCAAGAGAAAGTGCGTTGAGGTTTATTCCCATTTCAATTCCCCCGATCGAATTCAGTTGATTAACATGAAGCTTTGGTTTTAATCCATATTGCATCCCGGCCTTGCAAATTGTTTCTGTTTCTTCCGTTGAGAAGAAATCCGTCTCACAAAACACGTCAATATAGTCAGCTAATTTTTCCCCGCCGATCTCAGGCAGCATTTCATTTATGATGAGATCAATATAACCTTTATGATCTTTCTTATATTCTAACGGATATGCATGCGCACCAAGAAATGTCGATTTAATGGAAAGATTTGATCTCTCTTTTAATTTTTTAATTACACGAAGCATTTTTAACTCGCCTTCTGTCGTTAATCCATAACCGCTTTTTATTTCAACAGCACCCGTACCGAGCTTACTTATTTCCTCTAAACGTTTCCAGGCAAGATTAAAAAGTTCGTCTTCCGAAGTTTTATTTAATTTCTTTGCTGAATTTAAAAT
>JBIOGV010000249.1:0-5550 GCA_044448365.1 Chitinophagales bacterium | reverse complement strand
TGCCTGCATTTCAAGTTCAGCGGCCTGTTGCTGCAATTCGGCTTGCTTCTTTTCATTTTCTAATTGCTGAAGTTTGAATTTGCTCTCAAGTTGCTCTCGTTGAAGCCGTTCATTTCTTCTCTTAAATGAAATACTTCTGTAAACAAAAATCCCCGCCAGAATAAAAACAAGCAGACCCACGATCAGGAAATTTTTGACAAGCGATTGCTGCTTAAGTTGCTGTTGTTTGATCTGGTTATCGCGGTTGAGAAAACCGATGCGGGATTCTTTTTTGGCATCTTCGGCTTCCCTTTTGTAATTTTTTAACCGTATTAAAAATTGCCGGCTTTGAATGGAATCTTTAATAGCAAGATATTTCATAAGAGTTTGATAAGCTTCTTTATGTTGTCCCAATTGATAATAAAGGAGCGACAGCAGATGATAGCCATCCATCGTTCTGGCATTATCTTGCTCCGCATATTCTACTGCTTCCCTGGCATCCTGTAAAGCTTTTTTATAGTCTTTCTTTTGTTTATATACTTCTGCTCTTAATAACAAAGGCCTTATTAAGGCTCCCGTTTGACTTGGTCCCCGCATTTTCCCCTGAGCCATTGAGTTTTCTATTATTGGAACTGCGCTATCGGGCTGGGATTTTAGAATATAAATCTCAGCATGGATCAAATTGCCATTCTCTTGAAGCCCTTGTGAATTACTGTTATAGTCTTTTTTCCACAGATTCCAGTATCTAAGTGCCGAATCCGGCTTATCCATTTTGCAGTATAGTTCGCTTATTGACAGATCCATTTTCCATGGCAAATTATTTTTGATCGCATAGTTGTTGCCCTTCAGCAAAAAATCCAGTGCAGTTTCATAATCACCCGCGGCATTATAATATTCATACATATAATAATCTGAATTTTGTACAAGCCTATCGGCCTGGTGAGAACTATCCTTTATTACATTTTCCTTCGCAAGCTGAGCGAATTTCTCACAGTAAGGGAATCCAACTTCAAACCGCCCTTTAAAAGAATAAAATGCACAAAGTTGCCATGTGACTTCTGTTTCTTGTTGCAATTCTCCTGCTTTTTGAAAATGAAAAATCGCTTTTTTATAGTTTGTTTCCTGGTCTTCAACAAACCAGCCCAAATAGTAGTAGGCAGCACCAATGATGCTGTCATTATGCAGCTTTTCGCCTATCCTGATGACATTTTGCAGACATTTTTTTGTTACCGTATCCTTTTCAAACCAAAAAGGCTGTAAATATGCGTCGATAGCTTCGGACAGGACCAAGAGCGATTTAGCAATTTCATATTCATGATCACGAGTCGCAGCCTCTTGTCCTATAAGGTCATCATTAAGAAGATCCTTTCTCATTATAATGGCCTGTTGCAAGTATATTTTAATAATCGTGTCTTTATTCCTGCCGCCGGTAGATCGTTCATCATAAGCAACGATAGCCTCAGATAACTGGCGTAGGGATTTTGCAATTCCATATTTGTAATCAATTTTCAGAGCTTCATTATTTGCTTCCTTGGCATAGAAATAAATATTTGAGCTGATCTCTTTTTTTGGCATGAATTGGCCAAATCCAATATAGAGACCATATGACTCGCTTAACTGATTTAGAGCGTCCACTCTTTCCAGGCCTTTCAGTCCCGGTAAATTTTTTTTCAGGTTTTCGATCTTTAGGCTATCTCCTCTCGTAAAAGACGAGTACTGGCAAAGTACAGGTGAAGCCTTGCAAAACGTCAATGCGGTTATCAACAGGACTTTTTTCATAACAAACCCTTCATGCGAACATTTTTTCATAAACAATTGGAGGACGCCGAGTTTTGGAATAAGTAGCGCTTAATAATTTACAACACTTACGGCACGTCCCAATAAAAATAAGTTATGCAATCGCTATCAACCAGCCAGATTGAGGGAATGTAAGATTATAGCTATGAATTGCGGCTGCTGATGAGCGAAGATGCTGTTGTTTTCCGAGTTGTAGTCGAATCAGTATGCCCTGTTTTTTTCATCTTCTGCACCTGTACTCCTGTCTCTTTTTTCTTTGACTTTTGCATTCCCGAAATTGTGCGTGAAGGAAAGACTGAATCCTCTGTAGCCATAGATATTATCCGTTTTTACAAACAGGTTTTGCGCTGGAAAAATAGCAGCGTTGCGGCTTATGCCACTTGAATTGAAAATATCGTTTATATTGAATGATAAACTGGATTTCTTGTTGGTCCATTTCTTTTGAATGCCCATATCAACACCCCCATAAGGTTCGTTAGTAAACAGCCCCCAGATGGTTTTTGAAACATAATAACCCGAAAGGCTGATAGAAAGATCCTTTGGCAATAAAAAATTTTGAGTACTTGTTATGTAATAATTCTTATTTTCTGTTCGAACAGGCGTCTTGTAGAAAGCATTATCCTGCCCCCAGGAGACCTGCAGATTGTTTTGCATATTCCACCATTTGGAAATCGTGAAAGGCAATGCAAAGCTGATTGAAACATTTTGCGAGTTTAAGCCATTTTGAATAGAGCGAACTTCTTTATTAGTAGCTGCATCAATTTCGGGTTGAAGAATGATAGGATGGGCAGTATAACTGTAAGAAAGGGAGACTATTTTATTTTTTAAAGTATAGGAAACATTCAGTGCATCAGTAATGGCAGGTTGTAACCCCGGGTTGCCGGTCTCAAAAGTTTTTGGATCCAGGAAAAGAACCCAGGGCGCTAAATTGTCAAAGCTGGGCCTCCAGATTCTTCTGCTGTAAGTAAAGTTTAAAGAACTGCTCTCGCTGATCGTGTGGAGATAGAAAAAACTGGGAAACAGGTTACCATAATTCCTGTCGATGATATTATTATCTGTCCCGGAAGTGAGTTTAGAATGCGTGTATTCATATCGAAGCCCTAGCTTGATTGAATTCTTTTCTGAAAACTTAACAGAAAAAGAAGTATAAGCTGCGCTGATATTTTCATCCAGGCTATGAGTGCCGGATAAAGTCGAATCTAAAATCCAGTTATTTTGCATGAGTGTATTTACCTGTACCGTGTTGGTAAATTTTGATAGCGTAGTTTTCAACCCGGCTTCCATATCCGTTTTCCTGGAAATCTTTTTTGAATAATCCAAGGCACCTACCCATATTTCTAACGGCGTCAGTTTATCGCTTCGAACACTTTCATCATACAGGAAATTCATATTCCCGTCATGGTAAGAATTTAAATAGCTATTGGGGTTTTTATCTTTGTACCATAAATAATCAGCATTGAAAGTGATCTTTTCTTCCGGTTTGAACGTGTGCTGGAAATTCAGGTTGGCTCCAAAATTCAGGTTGGTATGCAACTCTTTATTGATGATACCTGTTATGGTATCTAATTTCTGGTTCGTGGTCACAGTGGCATCGTTTGCCGAAGTCATAGTCCATTGACGGTAATTGGCTGAAACAAGAGCGCCGAGAATCGTTTTCTTATTGATCTCGTAGTCAATGCCGGCCTGGCCTCCATTCATGAATTGATAGAAATGACGGTGATCGGCCGAATAGCTTTCGGATAATTTGCCGCCATTGGTTACAGCATGATAAGTGGTCCACACCTGCTGCCCATGCCCTCTTGCGAAAAAATAATTTCCAAATAGGTTTAGTTTCCCTTTCCGGTGATTTATATTGATGCTCCCTGAAGTTTGTTCGCCTTTGCTATAGCCCGCAGTTAAAGTGTAAGAACCATTGGTTCCGTATTGATCATTGGACTTGAGGACAATATTGATAATGCCGGCATTTCCTTCCGCATCAAAATTGGCCGGCGGTGTTGTGATAACCTCAATTCTTTCTACGCTTCCTGAGGGCAGGCTTGACAGCATTTGTATCAGGCCAGACATATCCATGTAATTTCTTTTCCCGTTTATCATGATTATCGTACCGCTCTTTCCATTAATAGAAATAGAATTATTGATCCGATTTACAATTATACCCGGAGAACGTTCCAATACATCTAATGCTGAAATCCCGGAATAGGTAATCGCCGCGGCTACATTGATCACAAGCCTGTCTATCTTCTGTTCATACAAAGGCTTTTTTGCAGTCACCGTCACAGTTGAAAGAACAACGTCGCTTCGATCAAGTTGGATGATACCTATATCAATGCTACCGGGCTTGTCATCGATTTCAAATGGCTGACTATATGCAGGCGTGACGCCGGTATACGTAGCCGTGACCAGGTATTTACCGGTATTAATATTTTCAAAACTATATACGCCTCCTTCCGTGGTTAGTGTTCCTTTTACCAGTACAGAATCTTTATAATTGACAAGTAAAACATTTGCATTAGAAATCGGTTTGCCCGTAGTGTCAGCAATCTTTCCATGTACCCGTGATTGAGCATATATAGAACTTGAAGCACCAGCGAAAATCAAAAAAAGTAAAAGTCGCTTTCTCATATTGGAAAATCGAGTTAGGATCATCAAATCTATCCAGATGCCATGCAGAATGTGAGCTATATTGAGTGAGCTACAACCCTTAATGGTGAATGGTGAGGATGAGTGAGAGAATAGTATGCCAGAGTAACACTGAAACAGATGTGTTTTGAAAGGATCAGTACAAAAATCTAATCAGATACTGCGAAACTAATTTATTAAATTTCTTATTTGGTAATTAGAATATATTTATCTAAAATTTTCATAGTAGTTTGAAAATAAGAAATGAGATCAATTGTTCTGATTTATTAGCTTAACCGATTCAATTTAATATAATATGCGTTAACAAAGTTTCCAGTTAAATTTTATAAAATGCAGTTTTCCAACCTCGAGTCATTAACAGAAAGTCGCTTAAAATTTGGGAATTTATTATTCCGGTTTTTTTGCATTTACCTTGTTCTTTTCATTCTTCCTTTTCCTATAACAGATGGATATGGATGGGGTAGGGTTATTATCAATCAGTATGCTCATTTTTGGGTAAGAATAATTAATTGGTTCAGTAAAAATTTACTGAATCTCTCCATTAAATATCAGGAAGGTAAGTGGGGTTGGGATACTTTATTTAGCTATGTCGGAAGTATGGTAATGGCCATACTGTCTGTAATCATCTGCCTGGGGTGGACAATTTTTGATAAAAGAAAAAAAACCTTTCAAATAATCTCCCGTTGGGTTATAACATATGTCCGTTATTTTCTTGTTTTCAATATGTTTGACTATGGCTTTGGAAAAATATATAATCTTCAATTCGGCTGGGCAAGATTCCCTAAACTAGTTGATCTGTTAAGCCCGTATGGAGATCAATCTCCCATGGTTCTTCTTTGGAGGTTTATGGCTTATTCAAATAGTTATCAAATTTTCACTGGGGCAGTTGAAGTGTTAGGAGGTATTTTAATGCTTTTTAAACGTACTGCCATTCTTGGAATATTAATAACAATTGCAGCAATATGTAATGTAGTAATGTTGAATTGGAGTTACAATGTAGACGTAAAATATTATTCGATGCACTTGCTATTAGTGGCAATTTTTTTACTGGTACCGCATATAAGAAGAATAGCTGATTTTTTTATTTTAAACAAAGCAACTTCCCCATCAGAAATTCGCTCAGTTATTTTTGAG
>JBIOGV010000248.1:0-5570 GCA_044448365.1 Chitinophagales bacterium | reverse complement strand
AGAACATTATCCACTCCCATTCCTACCAGTGCAGCCAGAATATGCTCCACGGTATTTATTTTCATTCCATTACTTTCAAGTGTAGTGCCACGACTGGTATCACTTACCAGGTCGCAATCCGCTTTGATAACAGGTTCATTGGGTAAATCGGTACGCTGAAATTGAATTCCAAAATTGGCTACGGCAGGTTTCAATACCATATTAACCAACACACCTGTATGAAGACCAGTACCTGAAATACTAACTTCAGATCTGAGAGTATGTTGTTTGTCAGGGTTAAAACCTGTGGTCATAGTATCAGTATAAGGTTTTTTTTTAGTTTCCGTTATCATGCGGGCAAAGATAGGGAGAAGTCTTTTTAGTCAATAGTCATTAAAACATTCGCTGCTGACTACTGATAACAAACAGACTATGGTTTAAAAAGATAAGATCATTTGTCCGATCCATTGATTCTGCTAAGTTCTGATTTTGAAGGATGGACATTACACTCATGCTTCAGATGATTTTATTCAACGATCACCCGGCATTCTCTTTTATTAATTGCCTCACCAATGCTTCTAATTCTTTTACTCTTTTTTCCAATTCAGGAAGATTGCGGCTGAGTGCCTGGCTGCGAAGAGCAGCAGTATAATCGTGTGCAGGTGAACCTGTAACTGCTTTGCCTGCTTCTATAGATTTACTCACTCCGCTTTGTGCATTTATTTTAGCACCATCCCCGATTTGCAGATGGCCAACTATACCAACTTGTCCGCCGATCATGGCGCCCCTGCCAATTTTTGTGCTTCCACTGATCCCCGCCTGCGCAGCAATGACTGTATTGTTACCCACTTCCACGTTGTGAGCAACCTGGATCAGGTTATCAAGTTTAGCACCCGCTTTAATGATTGTTGAACCAATCGTTGCCCTGTCGATAGTTGTATTGGCGCCGATTTCGACATTATCCTCTATGATCACATTTCCGATCTGTGGAACTTTTTTAAAACTTCCATCGGCCTGTGGTGCAAAACCAAAACCATCGCTGCCTATCACTGTGCCCGCATGAATGGTTACATTGTTTCCAATCATACAATCTTTATAAATTTTTACACCGGGATGAAGGATAGTATCATTACCGATTGTGACATTATCGCCGATAAAAACACCCGGAAAAATTTTTGTGTTGTTTCCCAGTTTCACATTTTCGCCGATGTAGGCAAATGCACCAATAAAAATATTTTGCCCATAGCTTGCTGTTTTTGCGATATAACTGGGTTGCTGAATACCGCTCAATTGCTGTGTCACTATTTCCTGGTATTTGGAAAGAAGAGTCGCAAACGCGGAATAGGCATCAGGCACACGAATGAGCGTTGCATTTATTTTTTGTTTTAATTGCAATGATTCGTTGATGATCACAACTGATGCCTGGGTAGAATATAAATGATCCTCATATTTTGGATTGGCAAGAAATGCCAGTTGTCCCTGTTTTGCTTCTTCTATTTTTCCAAATGATGACACCGAGACGCTCGCATCACCTTCTATTTTACCATTTGTGAGTAAAGCTATTTGAGAAGCGGAGAATTGCATAGTCAAGCTTCGAGCTACGAGCTTTTCGCTGTGAGCTGGTTTACTGCTCGCATTTGCTCACAGCTCGTCGCTCAGTGCTCACAGCTACCTGTAATAACAAATGTAATATTTTTTAACAGGGCCGGCCAGTTGCTGCTGAATAAGGGCATTGTCAATCGCTGAAATATCTTTCACGGTTCCATCCTTGAATAAAATATTGATTCTTTCATTACCCGGTTCATAAGTTGTATTGATCACTTCACCGGTAAAAACGAAATACCCGGCTTCCTCTTCACTGATTTGTAAACGCTCCATTACTTCACATTTTTTTTCCTTTACGAACTCTTTATCGAAAGGCATCCCCTGCAATTTTATTTTTAATAATCTTCTGTCAACCAGGCCCCGGCTTAGTGTTGATAAGATTTTGTCAGGGTGATTACTCCAGTTTTTGATCGTGCACATTACATCATAATCGTCAAGATTGCAGAAAATATCGAGATGTTCATGAATCGATTGGTGATCCGGATTGTTTAAAAAGAAATTCAAAGCTTCTGTCGCAGCCACTGTTGCTATTCCTTTTTTTAAAAGATCTTTTGCCCGCCGAATGATCTTCACCAGCAACATTTCAGCGCTCATAACTGCTTTATGCAAATACACCTGCCAGTACATTAATCTTCTTGCCACTAAAAATTTTTCAATGGAATAGATCCCTTTTTCTTCGATCATGAGTTCGTCATTTTTTACTACAAGCATTTTTAAGATGCGGTCATAACTGATCACCCCTTCCGCTACACCTGTAAAAAAACTGTCTCTTGATAAATAATCCATACGGTCCACATCAAGCTGGCCGGAGATTAATTGGTGCAAAAAATGTTTGGGATAATCATTTCTGAAAATATCAATGGCAGTTTGCAATTGCCCGGAATATTCCTCATTCATTGTTTGCATGATCAGCAGGGAAATATCTTCATGACTAACATGAGGGATCAATTCATTCTCCAAACCATGTGAATAGGGTCCATGACCGATGTCGTGAAGAAGGATAGCAATCCTGGCCCCCAGTTCTTCTTCCGGTGTGATCGATGTTCCTTTATTTTTTAGTTCGCTGAGCGCGCAGCTCATTAAATGATAAGCTCCCAATGAATGATGTAACCGTGAATGCACGGCACCGGGATACACCAAATGAGCAAAGGCCATTTGATGAATGCGGCGAAGACGCTGGTAATAGGGATGAGAAATAATACTGAGTATAATAGGATGATCAATTGTGATAAAACCGTAGACAGGATCATTGATTATTTTGCGAACAAACGGCATGCTGTTGTCTTTTTGTTAAACCCCTTTTGAAGAGAGCCGGTAAAGCTACAATAGCTGAGTTTAATAAACTAAATTTGACGGCTGACCTTCAATGGGCAGGGACAACCATACCTGATAAAAGAAGTATCGTTCAATCCATAAAAAATTAAACCTGAAACTTAATGGCAGTTCCGAAAATTCTTTGGGTAGATGATGAGATTGAAAGTTTGCAATCGCAAAAATTATTTTTAGAAGGTAAAGGTTACGAGGTGCACACTCTCACCAATGGTTTTGATGCAATCGATTTTGTAAAGGAAAATCCTGTAGATGTTGTATTGATCGATGAAACAATGCCGGGCATTACCGGGCTTGAAACATTAGCGAAAATTAAGGAGGTGAACGGGTCGTTGCCTGTAGTACTGATCACAAAAAATGAAACGGAGAACCTGATGGATGAAGCCATCGGGAGCCAGATCAGCGATTATTTAATTAAACCTGTGAATCCAAACCAGGTTTGGCTGAGTTTGAAAAAAATAATTGATAACAGGAGATTAGTGGCAGAAAGAACAACAACGGCTTACCAGCAACAGTTCCGCAATTTATTTATGGCGCTGAACAGCAATCCCGATTACAATGAGTGGATGGATATTTATAAGAAACTGGTGTATTGGGAGCTTGAAATGCAAAAAAGTGACAGCCCCGAAATGCAGGAAGTGTTGCAACAGCAAAAAAGTGAAGCAAATACTGAGTTCTTCAAATTCGTTTCAAGAAATTATGCTTCCTGGATAAATCCTAAAGGCGATAACGGGCCGGTAATGAGTCACTCGCTGTTTCAATTTAAAGTATTGCCGCATGTTGAAAAAGGAACATCTCTTTTTTTTGTTTTGATCGATAACCTGCGGTTTGATCAGTGGAAAGCGATACAACCCATATTTGCAGAAAGTTTCAGAATACTGGAAGAAGATACTTTTTACAGTATACTTCCGACAGCCACGCAATATGCAAGAAATGCAATTTTTTCAGGCTTGCTTCCGATAGAAATTGAAAAAAGGTTTCCTGCCGAATGGAAAAATGATGATGAAGAAGGCGGAAAGAACTTACATGAAGAACAGTTTTTTAAAACCCAATTAAAAAGATTGGGGAAAGAAAATCTCCGGTATTCTTATACAAAAGTTTTGAATAACCAGGCCGGCCTTGACCTGGTAAATAATATTCACAACCTGCTGACGAATGACATCAATGTGATCGTGTATAATTTTGTAGACATGCTGAGTCATGCGCGCACCGAGATGGAGGTGCTGAAAGAACTGGCAGGTGATGAAATGAGTTACCGGAGTATTACAACTTCCTGGTTCGAACACTCGCCGCTTCACCAGGCATTGAAAAAAATCGCTGAAAAAAATATTAAGATCGTGCTGGCAACAGATCATGGAAGTATCAGGGTAAAGACGCCGTATAAAGTTGTTGGTGATAAGCAAACCACCACCAATCTTCGTTATAAGCATGGCCGCAATCTGAATTATGAACCAAAGGAAGTACTTGCGTTTCGTGATCCGCGACAGGCAGGATTGCCGGTACCTACGGTAAACTCATCGTTTATTTTTGCACGGGAAGATGGTTATCTCTGTTATCCGAATAACTATAATTATTATGTAAACTATTACCGAAATACTTTTCAGCATGGCGGTGTAAGCCTGGAAGAAATGATCGTGCCGGTGATAAAAATGCAGAGCAAGTGAAACTAAAAACTAAAAAGTCAAAAGTCAAAAGTCAAAAATGAAAAACTGTGGATAATTCGGAGAGGTTGCTATAGGCAACGAAGTTAATTTTGACTTTTTACTTTTGATGTTTAACTTTTATGAAATACACACAGTCCACTCTCGATAAATTGGAAAAAATTGTTGATGAAGCAGGATATGTGATCCGTTATGAACGGGGTACATTTCAGAGCGGTTATTGCATACTCGAGCAAAGGAAGGTGGTCGTGCTGAATAAATTTTTGCAAACAGAAGGCCGTATAAGCACTCTAATTGACCTGATCCCTCAACTGGATGTTGCATTCGATAAACTTTCGGAAGAATCAAAAAAAATATACTCTGACATTACTACCAGGTTACAAACAGAGAAGAACGGTAATTGATTTTTAACCTGGTTCGAATTACCGGTTTCTTACTTCTGATTTCGTACTTTTAGTTGTGACTTATCCTTCTCTTAAAATAACTTTTTTGGGCACCGGAACCAGCAGCGGAGTGCCGATGATTGCATGTGATTGTGAAGTATGCACTTCTCCCGATAAAAAAGATAAACGATTCAGACCAAGTATCATGGTTCAGTCGGCAAATACCACTATTGTTGTCGATACAACGCCTGATTTTCGCTGCCAGATGCTTAGGGAAAAAGTTAAGAACGTGGACGCCATTCTCTTTACCCATCCCCATAAGGACCATATTGCCGGCCTTGACGATGTGAGAGCCTTCAATTTTTTCAATAAAAGAAAAATGGAAGTGTATGCCAATGCTCTTACAGAAGAAGCGTTGAAAAGAGAATTCGGCTATGCCTTTGCCGATAAAAAATACCCGGGAGTACCCGATTTAAATTTGAATACGATCACCAGCGATCCATTTTCCATTGGCGATATTCCGATCATCCCCATCCAGGTTTGGCATTTAAAGATGCCCGTGCTTGGCTTTCGCTTTGGAAAATTCACTTACGTTACTGATGCGAATAGAATT
>JBIOGV010000247.1:0-5592 GCA_044448365.1 Chitinophagales bacterium | reverse complement strand
GTAATGAATTAGGATTGGAATTAATGGTGAATAATAATACTGCTCTTCATGAAACTGCATTTACTGTTTCGGTTGATTTATTGGGGCATGATTGCACAACCGGAATTTCTGCACATGACAGGGCGAAAACGGTGCAGGCATTGATCAACCCGGTAACAAAACCAGAGGATTTAGGAAGACCCGGTCATATTTTTCCTTTGCGTGCAAAAAGAGGTGGCGTGTTGAGGAGAGCCGGCCATACTGAAGCTGCAATTGACCTGGCCCGGTTAGCGGGGTTTGATCCGCCGTACGGCGGAGTATTGGTTGAGATTATGAATGATGATGGTACGATGGCAAGGTTACCGCAATTGAAAAAGGTGGCGGAAAAATTTGACTTTAAACTGATCTCTATAAAGGACCTTATCGAGTATCGCCTTAAAAGGGATTCATTGATCGAAGAAATTGTAAAAGTTGATATGCCGACAAAATATGGTCATTTTAAATTAATTGCTTTCCAGGAAAAAAATTCGTCGAATGAACATCTTGCTCTTGTGAAAGGCGAGTGGCGAAAAGATGATCCGGTGTTGGTTCGTGTGCATTCATCCTGTTTTACGGGCGATATACTCGGGTCGCTTCGCTGCGATTGCGGTGACCAATTACATGCAGCCATGAAGATGGTCGAAAAAGAAGGGAAAGGTGCGATCCTTTACATGAGCCAGGAAGGTCGCGGGATTGGTTTATTGAATAAATTGAAAGCTTACCGGTTACAGGAGCAGGGAATGGATACCGTGGAAGCAAATATTCATTTGGGTTTTCAAATGGATCAGAGGGATTATGGAGTAGGTGCGCAAATTCTGCGGCATCTTGGAATTACAAAACTCCGGCTGATGAGCAATAATCCCAAAAAACGCGTGGGTCTTATTGGCTATGGCCTGGAGATAGTTGAAAATGTTCCGATCGAAATTCATCCGAATCCTTATAATGAAAAATATTTGCAAACAAAAAGAGATAAATTGGGACACGAGATATTGGATGATGAATGATTTTATCTGACCGGCTCGTGAATTTTCATTCAATTCTCCTGCAGCTTGCCCCAACTTGTCGGATCAACTGTTTAAAAGCTTACATTCTGCTCTTCAAATCGAAAACGATATTCAAAAAAATTATTGATTAGAAGCTTTTGACTCTTCTCCCTGCTGGTTCGAGGTCGCATCTGCGGTTGGGATGGTTGTATTGTTTTGGCTTTGCTTTTTCCGGTCCCGCCTTCTGTGAAATAATTCTCCCAAATGATTGAACTCTCTTCGGTAAGCCAGGCCTGCGCCAAGTCTTTTATTCTTGTTAGGAGTTGAGGTAGTAGAGCCTGGTTCAAAGTCAAGATTCTGGCGATAAAAAAAAGTTGCACGGATAGTTCCTTTCTCATTTATCAGCCATTCTGTAGTTACATCTGGCAAGAATTGTAAAGTCTGATCAAATGTAGATTGATTATTTTGAAAGGGGATGTCAAGTGTGCTTCCCGCCGTTATCACAATGCGATCATTAAAAAGGGCACGGCTTAGTGAAAGATTTACGTTTGCAGTATTGATATTAAAATTGTTGCTGTTGTTTATCGGATTGCGATTATAAACTGAACCGCTAAGATTTACTTTAAGTTTATCATCCTTGAAGATCTGTGCAAGTATATTGCTGAATTGTTTGTTCAATTCATTGAACAATAGACTGCTGATAGTATTGTAGCCAAGTTCATAGATGGCGTTTGTAAAACCACCGGTAGGTGTAGTTGTTGCAGTGCTGCCTGTAGCTCCAAGATCTCCAACCGGCGCAAAACTGTTAAATACTATCAGGTAGGTGACCTGTTTATTCAGCTCGTTGGGATTGTTTTCGATCTGTTGAATATTATAGGGAAGTATCGGATCGTTTGTGGCGATGCTACTCGGGGGAAATTCAAGTTTAAATGTAAAAATAGGTTTAAATAGCTCGCCCGACATCGTTACGATCACATACACATTATCCCGCAACGTCTGTATTCTTTGATCACTTATAAAACTTGCCAACGGGGCAAAGCTTACGTTTTCAGCAGTGTATTGCGCATCGAAATGAATGGTGGCCTTGTTTGGATCACCATTCCATCGTATATAATTATTGCCTCCCTTTCTTAATTGAAACGGTCGTTTGAAAAATGATTGAAAAGTGAACAGGTAACTGCCGTCCTCAATGTCAACATTACCATTAAGAGTGAGAGGTTCTCCCGTAGCATCATGGATATTTAATGATCCGCGGCCTCTGCCTTTAACAACATCGCCTGTTACTTCATCAAGTATCACTTCGATAGTAGTATGGGGATCGGCGGTCAGATCAATATCAAAAGTCATTTTGCTTGTTGAAGCAACAGCCAGTGTATCTTTTAATGCATAACCGTGTGTTCGTTCCACTAAAAAATCTGCTAATTCTGAGGCCCGGCTTTTGGCAGGAGGAATGATGATGTGTGAACTGTCATTTTCAGATGATTTTGCATCAATGGTCATGTACATATCGTTTTCTGAACCGACTAAGATCATCGATCCTGTTCCAACTGCATGACCGTAAAAACTGTTATTGTCTGCTGCTGTAGTATTTAATAAAGTCATTGGCTTTCCATCTATTCTTGCATCAAGATCAAAGTTCATATTCTTCCAGGAGTCATGATAAATACTGCCTGATAATGTCGCTGTGCCTTTTGTAAGTGTATCCAGCAGTTTTATTGAACCCAGGTTCAGTTCATGTTCCTTTAATTCAATATCGGTATCCTGAAGCTTATAGAATACTTGTGTAAATTTCAATTTCAAACCTGCATTATGCAAATGAGCTCTTCCAACGAAGTTGAGTGCGTCAAAATTTCCCTTTATATCAAGTTTCCCCGTAGCATAACCCTGAATATCAGAAAACAGGTCCCCCAAAAAAATTTCAAGAAATTTCAGCTGGTATTCTTTTGTTTCAACCGCAATAAGGTTATCATTATGATCCCCGATCAAATAAATATTTGCAGTGGCACGAACAGCGTGCAGGGAGTCGGAATTGGAAACAGTAAATTTTAGATTGCCATCCTTTTGATTGTCGTAGCTGATACTGTTAATACTTAACTCTCCGATAGAATCTTCATTATATCGGAAAAACCGGGTTTTGAAATCTCCATTTGCAGTCATCCTGGGCCCTGGATTTTCAAGTTTGCCCGAACCGGAAATCAAACCTTCAAACCTGTCCTGGGGACTAAAATAGGGTGTTATATCACCGATATTTACATTAGCAAGATCAACGAGCAGATCATTCCAGTTGCCTTCATCGGATGGAACAGTCCGCAACCTGATGCGTTGGTTGCTTTCATGGAGGACCACTTCTCCGCTTGCACTTGTTTTTTGCCTGAAACTTAATTCTCCGCCCTTATCAATGGTCCATGTTTTGGCATTTAATACAAACGACGAAGTATCGAAATCGATCTTTACTCCATCATTGTAAGTTATAACACTGGCATTCAGATTGGCTTCGGTCAATGCCCGGTTTGCTGCAGTAGATATTTTGATTTTAGATGAATCGTTCTTCGCCAATACACGAAAGTTTGTATTCGGTAAACTGATACTGTCATTCACAGTTACATTCTGAATGTTTCCATTAAGGTCTAATTGAGCTAAGGTTCCGCTGGCTTTGATATTTATCTGGTTAAAGCTGTATTGATCAGCGTAGCTAAACTGTGGTATTGCCGCAGTTAGCTGGAGCTGATTTTGAGCAAGGTCCAGGGATCCTTCAATTTTACTGTCATTAAATCCTTTAAGGTTCTCATCGATGACCTGCACCAGCGCATCTACCTTCCGGGTTACCAGATTGAATTTAAAATTCTGATGTGAGATAACTTCTGAAGGAGCCTGGATATATGCCGGGTAATATTTGTTCAAAAATAATTGAATCGCGTTGGGCAGATCGGCAATATGAAAATCACCGGTAATTTTTCCGTCAAATTCATTCGAATTAACTGTAAGCGTCCGGATGCCATTTGAGTAATCAGAATAAAAGATCAATGAATCGAAAGCAAGTCGCTGATTATTTCTTACAAGATTGGCCTGGCGAATGCGGGCACTTCCTAAAAAGTTATCAATGTTGTTGCCTGTAAAGTCTAAATTGAACTTGCCATTAAAATTGATCTCATCGAAAGTAAATTGCAGTGCGTTCAGGTCTGCTTTTTTTACGTCAGCTACTAAATCAAATTTAGATTGGGGGCCGTTAATATTTATTAAACCATTTAATGTTGCCTGCAGGTTAGAATCATTTACTGAAGCAAAGCCATTGAATAATTGTTTCTCTAAAGTTCCATTGGCAATAATATTATGATACCTGTACCCGTTAAAATCAAATTCACTGATCGTTGCTTTCAGATCCGCACCCAATGTGTTTGCATTCGAGCCGTGCCCGTTTACAATACCCGAAAAAGATATGGAACCAATTTGTGTATTACGGATAAACCGGCCCAGTTGAAAATTACTCGTTGCAATATTCCCTGAATAAATGGGTTCTCTGCCGGGAGGTAATTTCATATTCAGGTCACTTGTGATCGTACCAAGATTGGTCTGTATCGTACCAAAAGTTACAAAATCATGCAGGAAACCGGTAAAACTTCCTTTGAAATGAATGTTACCAAGACCGGCTAGATCCGGATCAGTGATACCTTTTGCAGCAGGTATAAATCTTATTACATCGCTGTAATTTGTTCTGCTGTCATTCGACTTAAAATCAATAAAAGTTTGATCGATATCGGGTAATCCTGATAATGTTACATCTCCATTGATATAAGTACTGTTACCCGCATTGATTACAAGATTCCTTCCGGATATATCCGAAACGGTTCCTTTTACCTTCCCCGTGATTTTTATGTTCTTTTTCCATGCATTTAACTCAGGTGCGAAATAGGAGCAATCATCACTGTTTATTTCCGAGTTATCAAAATCAGCCTGCAGCACTACTTTATGAACAAAATCATTCAGATCAGCCATGTCATCATAACTCATGGAAAAATAATTCCTGATACTGCTATTATTTGTTTTGAGATCAAGATTGCTGAAAAACATTCCTTTGGGATTCATCTTTGCATAGGCACTCAATGATTTAACCGTCAAACCGCTTTTTTCTTTTGCAGTGAGTCCATTTATTGCAGCCGACAATGTATCTTTTTTGAATCTTACATTATTAAGCTGAGCATTGATGTTTGCAAACTCAATATTATTGGGGTCGAAATACGAAAGTGCTGGTTCATTAGTTTGATTGATATTCCTGAAAACTCCCTTGTCGATCTTAAGCACTCCAATGTTCATATTCCAGCCATCCTGGTTCCATTGCAGCAGCGAATCAACAATAACAGGTGAATGAATAACCGCTGTATCGCCATTCCGTAAAAGATTTTCTTTTGTCGGGTAATTATATAAACTGAATACAGGCCGGCTTAAATATAAAGCAGGTATATCAATGATTTTTTTATCAGGATTTATTTCATTTGCATCAAGCTGCATATCGCCCACAGCTGCCGTAATATCCTGGCCAAGCCATGCATCTTTCTGTATGAATACAACATTTTTCAGTGATAGTTTCTTTAAG
>JBIOGV010000246.1:0-5593 GCA_044448365.1 Chitinophagales bacterium | reverse complement strand
TGACAACTATCATATCCTTTTTTAACTAAGGACTTGGTATATTCGCATAAATCAATTTTGTATGGGTGCCTCTTCACTCATCGTTCTCATGATTGCAGCCGTAGCCTTTTCAGGGATAGCTATCCTCATTTCAAAATTTATCTTAAAGGCGACTACCAATAAACAAAAAGGTGAACCCTATGAATGCGGTATTCCTACACAGGGACCCAGCTGGGTACAATTCAATGTTGGTTATTATCTTTTCGCATTGATTTTTTTGATTTTTGATGTAGAACTCATCTTCTTGTTCCCATGGGCCGTTGTTGTGAAGCAGGTTGGCTGGCTTGCCCTGGTAGAAATTGTTATTTTCTTTTTCATCCTCTTTATGGGATTTTTATATGCTCACAAAAAAGGTGCTCTTAAATGGATGTAAAACCCGACATACAAAACAATCCGTTTCCTGGTAAAGTTCATCCATCCCCTTCTGGTGGCATTTTAGTTACAGCAATCGACGATGTGATCAACTGGGCAAGATCCAACTCTTTGTGGCCATTGGTATTTGGCACAAGCTGCTGCGCCATTGAAATGATGAGCACAGCTTCTGCAAAATATGACTGGAGCCGGTTTGGATTTGAAGTAGCAAGAGCAACCCCACGGCAAGCTGATGTGATCATCATCGCCGGAACAATTGTAAATAAAATGGCTCCTGTTCTTAAAAGACTTTATGATCAAATGGCTGATCCAAAATATGTGATTGCGATGGGAGCCTGTGCAACAAGCGGCGGACCTTTTTTTTACAACACGTATTCTGTTGTAAAGGGCGCAGACCACGTGATACCTGTTGATGTTTATATTGCCGGCTGCCCGCCAAGACCTGAAGCGCTTTTACACGCCCTGATCACCTTACAGAAAAAAATAAAGGCCGGAATGACCAGAGAACAAATAAAAAATGAAACTAAAGTTGAATCTAAATAGTTACTTGTCGCTGGTTTCTGGTTGCAGTTCGCAGCAAGAAAATAAAAAATAACCAGTAACGAGGAACCAATAACAAGTATGACTAACGAAGAATTGAAAATAAAACTATCTGAAGTACTGCCAGCGATCAGCTTTGAAGAAGGTGGACAATGGTTGAACATAAATATAGACCCAAAAGACTGGCTTTCTTTTGCCGCTTCCTTGCGAAATAATCCTGAGCTGAATTTCGATTATTTGTTTTGCCTTACCTGCATTGATTGGAAGACACATCTTACGATGGTGTATCATCTTGAATCAACTCAATACAGGCATGTGATCGTTGTAAAATCAAAACTGGATAGAAATCAACCGCAGATCGAATCCGTTGCTTATACCTGGAGAACTGCAGAGCTTCATGAACGCGAGGTTTATGAATTGTTTGGTGTCAATTTTTTAAATCACCCGGATCTGCGACTATTAATATTACCGGACGGATGGGAAGGAAAATTCCCGTTGAGAAAAGATTTTGAAGATCCTGTAAATATGATCAGGCTATAACCAATAAAATGAAAAAATATATCACGCAAAGACGCAAAGAGGAAACACAAAAGTCGCAAAGAATAATTGCGACTTAGCGCATTTTTAGCGTCTTTGCGTGAAAAATATAAAGGATGAGCAGCGAACAGAATGATGAAGAGTGCGACGCAACTGGAGCTTAATAGTAGTACCAGTGCCGGGTACATAAAATAAAAATTACTTGTACAGAGAAACACAAATAGTAAGTGAGAGCACAACATCACCTGATGTTGAAGGTGATCTTGTAATTAATGTAGGGCCGCAACACCCGGCAACACATGGAGTGCTGCATTTAGTGATTTCATTGAATGGCGAAACGATCAAAAAGGTGGAACCGCATTTGGGCTACATTCATCGCTCTATCGAAAAAATGTGTGAGAGCCTTAGTTACCGCCAGTTTATTTATGTAACGAGCCGGATGGACTATCTGTCGGCGCACATCAACAATCATGGTTGTGCATTATGTGTAGAAAAAGGATTGCAGATTGAAGTGCCACCGCGTGCCCAGGTGATAAGAGTGCTGATGGATGAGCTCACAAGGCTTGCATCACACCAGCTTTGGTGGGGAGCCATGGCAATGGATGTTGGAGCGCTGACACCATTCTTTCTTGCATTCCGTGAAAGGGAAATGATCAACGATATTATGGAAGAAACTTGCGGGGCAAGATTGACGATGAATTATATGGTACCCGGAGGAGTGATGGTTGATATTCATCCGAATTTCCAGAGAAAAGTAAAAGAGTTTATTATCCACTTTAAAAATAAGATCGATGAATATGATGAACTGGTAACCGGAAATGTGATCTTCCAGAACCGCACAAAAAACGTAGGGTATATTTCAAAAGAAGATGCCATATCCTATGGTATGACGGGTCCATCGGCAAGAGGCAGCGGCGTTCAATGTGACATTAGAAAATTGGTTCCTTATGAAGTTTATGAGAAAGTTCAGTTTGATGAGATAATAGAAACCGAAGGTGACAGCTTTGCCCGATACATCGTGCGAATGAAAGAAATGCATCAATCATTATCCATTGTTGAGCAGTTGATCGATAATATTCCCGAAGGCGAATTCCAGGCAAAAACAAAAGCAGTATTGAAATTGCCAAAGGGTGAATTTTATTCAAGGATTGAAACAGCCCGTGGTGAATTTGGAGTGTATATTGTGAGTGAAGGGGGAACGACACCTTACCGGATTAAATTCCGTTCACCGGGGTTTTCAAATTTAAGCGCTCTTGATAAAATGGCAAGGGGAAGTAAGATCGGTGACCTCGTTGCTATGATGGGAACATTGGATTTGGTGATACCGGATATTGACAGGTAAAGCCCACCCAAACCCTCCCAAAGAGAGGGCTTGCTATCACACAGAGCCAAAAGATAGAAAATAAAAATTATGACGAATAAATATTTTTTGAATTTAAAACTCTTTACTCCTTCCCTTTGGGAAGGCGATTTAGGAAGATTTCAAACTAAATGACTTTGGGATGGGCTTTAGCTTAGAAAACATATCACACTCTATTGACACCTGGTTGTACAACACATTCAATCCAACCATTGCCATGCTGATTGAGTTTTTGATCATTGCAGTTTGTGCAATAGGGCTATTTGCTATGCTGGGCCTGGTATTAATAATGATGGAACGAAAAGTTTCTGCATGGATGCAGGTAAGACTGGGACCGAATCGTGTTGGGCCGGGCGGAATGTTTCAAACCGTGGCTGATACTTTGAAGCTTATTGTAAAAGAGGGAATGACACCCAATAATGTCGACAGGTTTTTATTCAACCTCGCACCCTTTATTGTAATGATCGTTTCAATGGTTGTATTGGCGCCATTAATGTTTGCAAAAGGATTCCAGATCTGGGATATCAATATTGGGATCCTGTTCATCATTGCCATTTCATCTTTATCAGTGATCGGAATTTTAATGGCGGGCTGGGCAAGTAATAATAAATATTCCTTGCTGGGTGCTATGCGCAACGGTGCTCAAATAGTGAGTTATGAATTATCAGCAGGGCTTTCTATTCTATGTATCGTTGTACTCACAGGAAGTTTAAGAATTTCAGATATCATCAATTCTCAATCAAATGGCTGGTGGTTATTCAAAGGACATATTCCTGCCATCATTGCATTTATCATTTTTATTATTGCTGTAACTGCCGAAACAAACCGGGCACCCTTTGATCTTGCTGAAGCAGAATCAGAATTAACTGCCGGCTTTCATACCGAGTATTCTGGAATGAAGTTCGCTTTATTCTTTTTATCTGAATATGTAAATGTGTTTATTGTTTGCGCCATTGCGGCAACACTTTTTTTAGGTGGCTGGATGCCTTTGCACATTGGTAATTTGGCTGGCTTTAATCATGTGATGGATTATATTCCATCCTTCCTGTGGTTTTTCGGAAAAACATTCTTCTTGATCTTCGTCATTATGTGGTTTCGATGGACCTTCCCGAGATTGAGGATTGACCAGTTATTAAATCTTGAATGGAAATACCTGTTACCCATTAGCATGATCAATTTATTATTAGTAACTGTAATTACTATTTTGAAATGGCATTTTTAGAAAATTATATAAAAGACGTTATAGGAGCCGTGAAGTCATCTCTGAAAGGTATGAGGCTGACTGGCTCTTATGCCCTTCATCATAAAAGAGAAAAGATCACACAACAATATCCGGATGATAAGCTGGTCTTGCCCGAACGTTTTCGCGGTGAGGTGATCATGCTGCATGATGAGAACAATGAACATGCCTGTACCGGCTGCACGGCTTGTGAACTGGCCTGCCCTAATGCAACGATCAAGATCATTACCAAATTTGATATTACACCTGAAGGGAAAAAGAAAAAGGCATTGGACACATTTGTATATCACCTGGAATTATGCACGATGTGTAATCTCTGTATCGTGGCATGTCCTACAGATGCCATAAAAATGGCGCAAACATTTGAACACAGTGTATTTGACAGGAATAAACTGACAAAAGTCTTGAATAAACCAGGTTCGAAGATCAGGGAGGGAGTTGAATAGGCCCCATCCCGACCTTCCCCAAAGGGGAAGGCCACCAACGCACAAACAAAAGATGAGTAGAATTGATAAAGATGAAATGCTTAATTACTACAGTTAAAACAAAAAAACAAAAGCCCGGCCTCCCTCTCTTTTGGAGAGGGAACGAGGGTGAGGCCTTATGAGTGCATCCGCCATCATATTCTACATCATTTCCGCTTTCATTTTAGGCTCAGGCCTTCTTGCCATGACGACAAGAAAAATTTTTCGCTCTGCTATCTGGCTGTTATTTTCATTGGTCGGTATCGCAGGATTGTATTTCTGGCTCCAGGTTGAATTTATTGCGGCTGTACAAATCATAGTGTATGTTGGCGGTATTGTGGTGCTGATCATCTTTTCAATTTTTCTTACTGAACAATCGGGTAAAGAAATGCCAAAACAATCAACGAAGCGGACCATCGCTTCTGTTCTTGCCATCGTGTTTGGTTTTGGAATCACTTTTATACAGATCTGGAAATATAATTTTCAACCCACAACAAAAAATTTTGATTGGACAGTTTCTAAGATCGGCCTCCAGATGTTGGGTACAACAACAGGAGGTTTTGCTTTGCCTTTTGAAGTTGTGAGCATGTTATTATTAGCGGCTATGGTGGGCTGTATTGTAATTGCGATGAAGTCGCCACCATCAATCAATGGAAAAGGAAAAGAAGAATTGATCAAAAAATTAAAACAGGAAAAAGAACTCGGTATCACTGAAATCTCGGAAGTATGACCGCAGTACCTCTTTCACACATATTATTTGTAAGCACGGCCCTGTTTTTTATTGGCATGTACGGGTTATTTACACGTCGTAACATGATCTCCATGCTGATGGCAATAGAGCTTATTTTAAATAGTGTGAATATCAACTTTGTTGTGTTCAATAAATACCTGTATCCCGACAAGCTGGATGGAATTTTCTTTGTCATTTTTATTATCGCTATCGCTGCTGCAGAAGCGGCGGTTGTGATAGCCATCATAATTAATTTATATCGGAATCATCGGTCAATTGATGTTGAAAAAGCAAGTGAAATGAAATGGTGA
>JBIOGV010000245.1:0-5621 GCA_044448365.1 Chitinophagales bacterium | reverse complement strand
GGTATAAGACACTATCGTTGACGTGAACCGATATGCGGATAGCTCTGTTTTTATTGACAGGCGATGCACCCAAAGCTTCGAGAAAAAATTGATGCCCATAGCCAGTCGTGGCGAAATGTTGGTAGTTGCTATCTTCTTATACCTGGGATTGCCATTGGCATCCAGGCGGTCAGCAGTTATCAGGTCTGCCCCATCATAGGTGATCCTGGCCTGCATAATACCGATACCGGCAAAATAACTGGTGTTTTTGGACTTATTAAAGTCCGCGGCTATGGTCATTTCATTACTTGTATTTATCTGACTTATTATTTTACTCAGGCTATTTTCAGAATAGTCAACAGACTGCATTTTGGTTTCCAGTTTTGAACTATAAGTGCCGTAAGCCCGTGCATATTGCAGGAGTTGCTGGCGGTATATTGCCTGTGTTTGTTCCTGCATTTCTTCCAGGGTTTTAGTCAGCAGCAATTCTTGTGGAATGTCATTCTTTTGATCCATGATGTAAAAACGTGTTTTTATTTTATCAGTATAAGAATAGAGATTGAGGAAGTTGCCTTTTAGCAGTTTTTTCAAAAATACAGTTTTAGTAATGCTGCCGGAATTAGTTGCATCCGAAAGCTTTTCAAATCTTACCTCATTCATGCTTATCGTTACTTCAAAACGCTGGTAAGCTTCAACGCCGGTGATCGTTACTTCTTTTATGTCAGATGGAGTAATTTCTATAACTGCTTCAGTTGTTCCCTTTCGGAATTGAACCCGGTCAGGATTGCTATACCATTCTCGATAATTGATAAACCCTTTGATCGTGTCCCCGGCATTTGTGATTATATAACCTTCCTTGTAGTTTGGCTGAGCTGCCAGCAAAAGCGGGCAAATTGTTGCAAAAAAAAAGATGAACTTAAATGTCATAGGAGACTCCTTTTAATGCTGAGAATGAAAGATAGGGTTTTCGAGTAAGATTCAAAATGACTTGAACTGTTCCTGCAATGAAGCTGTTTCTGTTGGTATGGTCACTTCTGTCTTCAGTGAACGTTGCAGTCGGTCGTCCGCCTTAGGCGGATCGGGATAAACTCTGACCCCTGCCAAAAATAAGAAAATTAGTTGCAGGTCAGGCGAGCTGCAACAACACCGGGCGAGGTGAAAGTTTATGTTGATTTTATAATTCTAACTTTACCATCCTGCCAATAAACTTTAATACTAAAATAAAAATGACTGACCTTTTCAAGCGCAGGGATTTTATAAGAGCTGCAACTCTTGCAGGAGCTTCGCTCGCAATTGTAAACCCACTTTCTGCAGAATCATCACCGGCAGGAAATGGTATGAATGAAATAAAAAATAATTATTTCACTGTTTCATTTGACAGGAAAAAAGGAACGATCAATATATACAGAAACAATGGAACTCCCTTACTAACCGGCGGAACTACATGCGTAAATCTGCCTGCGGGGAAGGCAGGTTCAAAAAACAGTAAACGTGTCATTGCACCCGGTAATTATAAATATACCACCGATTCAAAAAGTTTCAGGGATCAACTCGGATCCGGGAAGAGACTAATAATTTTCTCAAAAGACTCTGACAAAAAATTTGATCTTGAAATTCAGTTATCGCTCTATGACCAACTACAAGCTATTACTGTCGAAGCCATTTGTAAAAATATTTCCGGTCACGACTTTGTAATTAATAGTTTGGAACCGCTTCGTGTAATTAAAGATGAAGGCGGAATATTAAATATCCCTGGTGTTTCAAAATGTATTACGAATGGCGAAATGTATTTTGATACCGGAACAATACATGAATTCGGAAACAACGATAATGCCGTTTCATCCGGTAATTTAAAAGGAGTAATACTGGCTAATGGTTCCATCTCATCACAAACTGAAACAATACATAGCTGGTGGAATGCGGGTCTGTACAGTGGTTATGATAAAGAAGGAGTAGTGATCGGGTACCTGGAAAACAATTCGTGTTTAGGAAATTTATTGATTGCTAAAACTTCCTCCGGCGAAATTTCATTTTTAGCAGAATCTGTTTATGCCCCGGAAATCGTTTTAAGATCAGGAAAAATAATCAGTTCGAATCGTGTAATGATCAACATAGCCGGAAATCCTTATACTGCTTTAGAAACGTACGCAGGTGCCGCCGGTTTCGTAAATAATGCAAGGCCTCATTCAATAGTTAACGGGTGGTGCAGTTGGTTTTATACTTTGGCAAAAGTTTCGGAACAGGAAGTAATAGCAAATACGGAATTTGCATCGAAACATTTAAAACAGTTTGGCCTGGAGTATATACAAATTGATGAAGGTTATCAGCGATGGCATGGCGATTGGGAAGGCAATGATCGGTTTCCTCATGGCATGAAATGGCTTGCCAAAAAAATTAAAGAGTATGGTTTTAAGACGGGCCTCTGGATCTCACCTTATGTTATCTCTGAGCCCACAGAAGTTTTTCAAAAACATCCGGACTGGTTATTAAAACATGCAGATGGCAGTTTAAAACGTATCGGGAACTGGGAAGAAAATTCTGAACCACCGGCCGACGAAAATCCAAAAAGATATTGTCTTGATATTACTCACCCTGAAGCTGCAAATTGGCTGCATGACATGATCGATACGATCGCTAACAATTGGGGTTATGAAATGATCAAGATCGATTTTATGGCCTGGTCAATCTTAGCTGCAGAACGTTACTATGATCCTGCATTTTCATCAGCACAGGTCTATCGAAAAGGGCTGGAAATAATACGGAGTGCAGCCGGAGATAAATGCCACATACTTGAATGCGGCCCCGGGGCAACAACTGTCGGGTTGATCGACAGTATGCGCATTGAAGCTGACGTGAATTATGGTTTTTCAAAAGCGGCATGGGAAACCTATTTTCTTCATCCTGCATCGAGTGCATCTGCAGCAGCCAAACGATATTACTTTCACAAAAGAACATGGATCAATGATGCGGACCATATTTGCATGAATCTTCTAAACAACCAGCAGGCAGAAGCAGCAGCAACTCTTATTGCGATGAGTGGTGGGAATATGATCTCGGGCGACAGGCTTACTCAACTGGATGAATACAAACTGGAGATTCTCAAAAAAATTACGCCTTCATTCGGTGAAGCGGCAACTCCTGCTGATCTCTTCGATGGCGACATGCAATCCGTCTTTGCCCTTAAAATAAAAAAACAATTTGGTGAATGGACGGTTGTTGCTTTTTTTAATGCAAGTTTATCAGAAACGGCTGAAAAAGAATTTTCATTAGAACGACTCTGGTTAGAGCCGGGCAAAACTTACCTCGCATTTGATTTCTGGAAGCAACAATTTATCGGTGAAGTATCTGGCAAATTAAAAGTTACTGTTCAACCGGGAAGTGTCAGTTTGCTTGCCCTTCAGGAAAAATCCGGCAAACCCCAGTTTATCTCAACGGATCGTCACGTTTTGCAGGGTGCCATTGAAATGGAAAACATGACATGGAATGAAGATACAAAAACGCTTAACGGAATTTCAACCGGTCCATTGAATACTTCACACAATGTGTACGTTTATATTCCCAAAGCACATCCCTGGACTTGGGGTGGTTCTGCTTTGTTCCATGATTATAATTCCTATAGCTTAAGATTGGCTGATACTAATATAATCCAGGCGCATGTGCGTTTTGAGAAAAGCGAACAGGTGAATTGGGAAATTAAATACGATGATTTTTTTGAATAGAACGGATTGATAAACGAAAGAGCGTAGAAGCGAGAAGGAATAAAGAAATATGGGAAGCGGCGCTGGGTGACTGAGACTGGATGCAGCAACCTTTGATACCTGTTTATAAAATAAATCATCCACCCACTACTTTATAACATTACTCTTTGTTGCCTTCGATGATGTTGGTCATCCGATAGCTATCGGATTAATCGGAGTTGACGCCGGCCACATGACCATATCCCCGTTGGTTGCTTAAGCTATGCTGTTCGTCCCGGGCGATCATCAAAAACTTCTTGCTGCACTACTGATTCCCCATGTTGTTGTTGGTCACTTCGGTCTGTGTAGGTTGCTATCGGTCGCCTCAGGCTGACCGAGAATCCACAGTTGTTGATATTAAAAAGGCATCAAATTGTAAGCGAGGCTTATCTTACTAACATGCAAAAATTCAAACCTGTTAATCATCAACAATATTTTTTATTGCCTCCATCAGTGGAAGACTTCATTAAAGAAGATCACTTGGCAAGATTAATAGCTGAGATTGTAGATAATCTTGATACTACAGTCATTGAAAAGCAATACAGCTTTCTTGGTCAAAAGAGTTATCATCCCAAATTATTGCTGAAGTTATTGTTTTACGGGTATGCTATTGGCATTCGTTCAGGCAGAAAAATAGCTGCCGCTTGTGAAAGCGACGTTGCCTTTATGTATTTGGCTTGTATGTATAAGCCTGACTTCAGAACTATCAATGATTTTAGAAAAGACAATGCTGATTTTGTGCAACAGCTATTTGTTGAAGTGATAAAATTATGTACTACCCTGAATATGGTGAATATCGGCACTTTAGTGATTGACTCAACCAAGCTGAGAGCCAATGCCAGTAATCGCCGAACAAAAACGAAAGAACAGTATGAGCAATGGTTATCCAATATAGAACAACAGGTAAATGAAGTTATGAAAGAGGCTGATTTCACTGACAAGGACGAAGACGAAAAGTATGGTGATAATCGAGGCGACGAATTACCCAAAGAAGTTAACAGTAAAATCAAATTAAAAAACAAAATCAAAGAAGCTATTGAACAACTTAAAACAGGAGAAAAACAAAATCTTACTGATGCAGATGCTAAAGTAACTCGCAGTGGAGGCAGTTTGAAAACAAGTTATAATTGCCAGGCTTCCGTAACCACCAATGGTATTATTGTAAGTGCTTATGTTACCAATGCTGCCAGCGATAAGGAACAATTAGTTCCTTCAATTATACAGGCAGAAAAAAATACACAGCAACAAGCAATAACAGTATTGGCTGATAGCGGATATGCCTCCTATGATAATTATGAAGTTTTAAATGATCTGCAAAAAACAATACTCGTACCAGATCAGGAAAAAGAAACGGAAGCAATTAAAGCCGCTGCCAATCCATTCCATAGAAATCATTTTCGATATGATGCGGCCAACGATCGGTTTATTTGCCCGGAAGAAAAACTACTGACTTTGTATCGAGCGACATTCCTTCATAAAGTAACTAAGCAACAGAGTAAAATTTATCAGGGAATACAATGTAATAATTGCAACAGTAAACCATTATGCACAAAAGGAAAAGCCAGACAAATACATGTTGAAGATAGAATGCCTTTACGACAACAAATCCGTGAGCTGCTTGATAGTCCGTCAGGCAAAGCCTTGTATAAACTGCGACAACAGATTATCGAACCAATCTTTGGCAACATCAAACATAATCTTAAATATACCATGCTTCACCTGCGAACCTTAAAAAAAGTAAATGCAGAATGGCAATTGGTCTGCTTAACTCACAACATTAAACAAATTTGGAAATTGAAGTATTGGTAGCTAAGTTCAATCCAATCCTTAAAAATCAAATAATTCTTTTAAAGGATAGAATCAACAACGCTGAGATATGGGTTAAAAATATTCTCGGTCAGCCTG
>JBIOGV010000244.1:0-5640 GCA_044448365.1 Chitinophagales bacterium | reverse complement strand
TGAATTATCGGCATAGTTATCTACAATACCCGCTGCTTCCTGGAAACCATCAACAATTAAAGATGACGGGGCATTATCAAATGCAATTATTTCATTTGTTTTCTGGTCAAATTGTACTCCATCACGGTATAGAGTAGCTGTTTTTGAAGGAGCATCATACACAAATGCTACATGATGCCAATTACCATCATACATACCTGGCCATCTTGCTGAACCCGTATAACCTGCAAAATCCCAGTTATCGCCTGGGCCATTGGCAAAATGAAATTTCAATTGCATGGAATCAGAAGTACTCGATTCATGGTCTGCAAAAACAACAGCATTGCTCCAAAAATTATTTGAACTTGCAAATGCCAGAATTCCGTCAGCATTATTGTGATCTTTTTGAGCAAGGGTTACTTTTAGCCAAAAGGCCATGGTAAAGCTTGTGAATGAGCCAAAGTCATTTGCTGAAGGAAACTTTACATATCCATTGCTGGTGATCTGAAGAGCGCTATCATTTGCTCCTCCACTAACCCCACCGGCAACGAGAGATGCACTATTGAGCGTACCAAAATTTGCTCTTATACTGTCAAATACATTCCCGGCTTTTGTAGCATCAAAGCTTGCATAAAATTTCAGTGGTCCTCCGGGAGGGCTTGAATCTTTAGCGTAGTCTCCTAAAGCGGGCCGTTCAAGTTTTTTGCAGGTTGAAAACGCTAAAACCGAAACTATTAACAACCCGTATCCCGATATTTTATTTTTGTAACTCATAATTAAAATTTTATAAAGTTTAATAGGTAAGATTACCACTCAGGGTTTTGTACCAAGACTCCATTCGATATGTTGATAGCAGGTTGAGGTATGGGATAGAACCGGCACCTGTTTGTATAACCCAAAGGACCAAGCACGCTGATAGCATCGCCCCAACGAACCAGGTCATTAAAACGATAGCCTTCCATAGCAAATTCCCAACGTCTCTCATCTTTTATTGCCTGGCGCATTTGTGCCTGGCTGGCGAAAGCTATATGAGGCAATACGGCAGCACCACCTCTCGCCCTGGCCCGAACCTGTTCGAGCATGGCTTCCGCTGTGGCCCCGTCTCCTGTTTCATTAGATGCTTCTGCAGACATTAATAATACATCTGCGTAACGCAGTATCCTGTGATTGATCCAGTCTGCACCACCTGCTGGGCCTATCTCCCCTGTAAACGCTCTCATTCCCGGATCTGAATACACTTTCTTGTTCCAATATTTCTGATCGAGTGCCGTACCGGG
Organism: Chitinophagales bacterium; assembly: GCA_044448365.1. Lineage (GTDB taxonomy): Bacteria > Bacteroidota > Bacteroidia > Chitinophagales > Chitinophagaceae > VBAU01. Next base: position 4,384 of record JBIOGV010000244.1, on the reverse strand, counting down.
GCCATAAGCAGGTAAAGTAGCTCCATAGCCACCTGTTGCCGGGCCTCCATCGTACTGACCAGAATAAAGTATGGTAGCGGCTTTCCGAGGATCTGTGTTATCCCAGTCGGCTACCAATTTATCTGTAGGGGTATTCCAACCCCATCCAAGATTCCAGTCTGATGTGGCACCCCCCTGTCTTACATTCTGGCTGGTTCCCCACTGAACACCATACCAGGAAGCTCCGCCCTCTGTGACCCATGACTGTTCTTCAAATATCGACTCAGGCCCATTTTTGCCCTTACCGTCTACTGCATCTTGCCAGATATCAACAAAATTGCTTGATAAATGATATTGACTGGAAGCAATTACCTGGTTGGTTAGCGATATGACCTTAGCCCAGTTTTGCCTGAATAAATAAGTTTGTGCCCACAATGTTTTTGCTGCTCCGTTTGTTAAACGGCCAGGATATAAATTCGTACCACTGACTTCCCAGTTCAGCGGCAAATATTGAGATGCTACATTCAGATCCGAATCAATCAATGCATAAATGGTTGCAGCAGGAGATTTTGGTCTGACACCCTGGGAGGCATCTGTATAATAAAAATTAATTAAAGGTACATCACCATAGGCTTTCACTAATTCGAAATAAGAGTATGCCCTGAAAAAACAGGCTTCTCCAATATTTCGCAATGAGGCCTGGTCTGTTACTTTCAATGAATCTGCGGTGAATAACTCCTTATTTGCCTGGTTGATCATATAAAAATGATCATTCCAATAAGTATCGGTTGCCCAGTCATCCTTTGTATATTGAAAAGTTTCAAACTCGGCATTGATTTCCGCGCCATCCGTAGTGCTGCTTCCTTTTTGAGCATCATCATCACGGATGCTGTTGAAATCGAGCCAAGGCAGGGTGGAAAATCCTGCATAGCCCCTTAAGATACCGTATAAATTAAAACTCTGGGCTTCAAGAGTTCCCTGGTGCAGGTCAGAAAGTGTCGCTGTTAGTGGTTTTCTGTCAAGAAATTTCTTACAGCCTGCGATCAAAAGGACAACAGGGATTATGAATAGGAGCCCCCAAAAAAATCTTTTATTTATTTTCATATCATGAAGTTTATCAGTTTAAAAACTAAGATTTAAGCCAAATGTTGTTACAACCGGTATAGCGCCCCCCCCAAAATCGAAACCAAATGCTGTTGCGCTTCCTCCAAATTCCGGAGTATATCCTAAATTATTTTTCCAGGTCTTCAAATTCTGAACGTTGGCAAATGCCCTAAGGTTGCTAAGTTTCAATCTTGATATCACGCGCTTGCTGAAATTATAGCCCAATTGAATATTCCTGAGCCTGAAATAACTTCCATCTTCAATATTATAAGTGGAGCCATTATAATTAAACCTGTCTGCCTGGCTAATGATCGGATCCCAATTGGAGGTGCCGGGCCCATTCCAACTATTCACTTTGAACGCAGGGTAATTCACCCTCTGGAAGGGAGATTCGAGAGAACCCCAGGTCCTGAATACCTGGTTTCCATAAACTCCGTTAAAATCAATTCCAAGCGTAAAGCCCTGATAGGTAAGATTAATAGAACCGCCGTAGCTAAACTTAGGCGAAGGATTTCCAATTATTGTTCTGTCATCGGCATTGATCACGCCGTCTCCATTTATATCTTTAAATTTCAAATCACCCGGGCGGTAAGCTCCTACAGAGGAAGCAGGGGGCGATTTTAAGATGTCGGCATAGCTTTGATATACTCCCTCTACCACAAATCCATAGAACGAACCGATCGGCTGCCCTACAAGGGTCCTGGCTTCAGCACTTCCATTATTTTCAAAAGAATTGCTGATAAATCCCCCGGGAAGATCCGAGGAGAGAGACAGCACTTTGTTTTTTATAAAACTAATATTGCCGGCTATGTTAATTGTCAAATCCTTTGTAACATTTTGATTCCATGCGGCAGAAAGTTCTTCACCCCAGTTTTTCAGATTGCCTCCGTTTTCCAATTGATCATCCAGGCCAAGACTACCGAGGCTTATATAGGTCATTAAATTCTTAGTGGTATTATTGAAATAGTTTGCTTCAAAATGCAAGCGGTTTTTAAAGGCATTTAATTCCAAACCTACTTCATGTGCATTTACGGTTTCCCATTTTAAATTAGGATTGACCCGGTAGGCATCATGTGCTGCCTGGTAAATATTAGTACCGAAAACAGCAGCTGATCCCGTTGCTAAATTTGGATAAAAAGGATAATTTGTGGCAATACCGTATGTACTCTGATTTCCGAGAACGCCTGTGGAGCCCTTTAATTTCAGGAAATTAATAAAGTCCACATTTTTCATGAAGTTTTCCCTGGTCAATTCCCAGGCGGCACCCAGGGCCCAGAATTGCTGATGACGGTTTTTACCAGGCAATTGGGAAGAGCCATCATCACGTATGGATGCATTGAAATAATATTTGCCGGCATAATTATAGAGTATTCGTCCTAAATAAGAGACTGTGGAATATTCTGTTTGAGAAGAGGAAGCTAATGTTTTAGTAGGATCATTGAACTGGGTCGACATATACCAAAACCTTTTATCATCCGGTATAGGAGGAGCATCACCACCATTTAATTTAAATGGCAGAGCAACTCCTGCTCTTTCAAAATTTCCAAAATAGTAGGTTGTGAAACCTGCAGTGGCTGTTACATTATGCTGACCGAAATTTTTCTTAAAGCTCAAAATATGGTCCTGCTGAAATTTTCTCCAGGTATTGTCATTTTCACTTACCTGTGTTTTTGAGTTGTAGAGGTAAGGAATATTTGTCAAAGGATTATAGGCATAAAAAATCGGTGTATATTCCCTGATATTTTGATTACTGATATCGGCATAAAAAGTTGACCTGAAAGTAAAATACCTTAGAAAATTAACCTCACCATACACACTTCCCACCGTTCTGTATTCGATAGGGATGACTTTATTCCAGGAATTTTCCATTTCCAACACCGGATTCACAACCCCCGAATTTTGAAGAGCCTGATCTAATCCGGAATACAGATTCAGGTTCATGCTATCTGTGCCATAAGGGTTTTGTACTTTAAAAGATTTTGTGCCCGCGGATATTTGCGGCATCACTTTTCTCGCATCATCCAGCCTGTTTGTGTTGGGACCAAAGTTCGTATAAGGAAGGCGCTGGCGTGAAGCATTGAACGTTACCCCCACTTTTATTGCCTTATTCAATTGCGCTTCATCATTCAGTGAAACCTGTAATCTTTCCAGTGTTTCATGCTTTATGATCCCTTCATCTCGTACATATCCAAATCCAAGATTGAATTTATTTCTTTCTGTGCTTGATGCAATGCTTAAATTATTTGTATTGAAAACACCTGTTTGTGTTACAGCATCGATCCAATCGGTATTGTTAGATGGAAGAAGAGAAAGATCCGGCCGTTGATTAGCAGGAATACTGTTGTTATCTTCTTCCTGTACAAAAAGAGTTTTGAATTGGTCAGCATTTGCCATTTTGATCTTATCCACTAATTTTTTCGTGCCATAAGTGGTATTAAAGCTGATCACTGTTTGCCCTGCCCTGGCCCTTTTTGTAGTAATGGCAATAACGCCGGTTGCTCCTTTTACACCAAAAATTGCCAGTGATGACGGATCTTTTAACACTTCGATGGATTCAATATCATTGGGATTTATGTAATCGATATTGTCTTCGAAAATACCATCCACCACATATAATGGATGTACCTGGCCGATACTGACTGTTCCGCGAATACGAATGTCAGGTTCTGAGCCGGGGGTACCATTATTTACAACCGAAAGACCTGCTACTTTTCCTTGCAGAGAAGAGACGGGATTCGTATTTGGTTTATCCTGGACGTCTTTGCCACTTATCTTTACGATGGAACCGGTTAGATCTCTTTTGCTTGCAGTACCATATCCAATTACAACTACCTGTTCCTGTACTTTTGTAGAAAGAACAAGTGAAACATTGATCGTAGCCTGGCCCGCAACAGCAACTTCTTTCGTTTCATAACCAATAGAACTGAAAACAAGAGTGGCATTATCCGGAACTGTAAGTACGAAATGACCTGTCAGGTCAGTGGTTGTACCTATGTTACCACCTCTTACAGTAACGGAAACTCCCGGCAATCCTTCTGATCCTTCAGAAGCTGTAACGCGCCCTGACACCCGGATATCTTTCAGGTTGGTAAGACTCGCTTCATCAGAAACTTCTTTTAAAACCACGAGTTTATTGCTCAATACCTTATACGTGATCCCGGTATTCTGAAGCAATTGATCCAAAACCTGGATAACGGGCGCTTCCACTACATTAATGTCAATTTTTTGCTTATGTGCAATTAAATTTTCGTTGAACAAAAAGCGATAGTCTGTTTTTTTCTCGATCGCGATTAATGCTTTA
>JBIOGV010000243.1:0-5644 GCA_044448365.1 Chitinophagales bacterium | reverse complement strand
CAGGCCAGCGTAAAAACAGTGTACAGTTATTTGGGCTATTATAATGTTTGTCATCTCGGCGGGGAGATTGTTAGACCTGAAAAGAATATTCCAAAGAGTATTTTTATCTCCATCCTCGTTATTGGATCATTATATGTATTTATGAATATTGGGATCGTGAACGTAATTCCATGGCAGCAGGCCCGGGGATCCGATTTTATAGTCAGTATTTTTTTTGAGAAAATTTATGGAAACCAAATAGCAAGAATTGCAACAGCGCTTGTTTTACTGGCTTCTGTTTCTTCCTTATTTGCATTGTTGCTGGGTTATTCAAGAGTTCCCTATGCAGCCGCTCTGGACGGAAATTTTTTTAAAATATTTTCTAAACTTCACCCGACAAAAAATTTTCCTTACGTTTCCTTACTTTTCATTTCGGGGCTTGCGATCATTTTCGCCATTTGTTTTTCTCTTCAACAAACTATCAGCGCCATACTTGCAACAAGAATTATTATACAATTTATTGGCCAGGCGGTGGGGGTAGTATTGTTGCGAAAACGATTTGGCACATCGGGCCTTCCATTTAAAATGTGGCTGTATCCAATACCTGTGATCTTGTCTGTCGGGATCTGGCTGTTCCTGTTCGTTTCTACTGGGTGGTTTGCTGTTTACGGAATCCTGATCGCAATAATCGGAGTCATTGTATTTTTTATTTCGCAGCGGCTTAGCAGGCGTGAGACCTGATCCCGATATCTATCGGGAGTGAGTCGTGAAAAAGATCCTCATAACTTACGATTGGCATTATCTGTATAATCTTCTCCACTTTTCCACATACTTCGCTGTTACATCTTTTCGTTAAACTGTTTTCAAGTATTTTTGTCGCTAATCAAACCCCGATGAATGGAGCATCCCAAAGGAAAACTAATAGCAGTTGGAGGAGCAGAGGATAAAGGAACTGATTTGGAACGAGGGCAGATATCACGCAACAATCTCAATTTTTTTGAGCTGGGTATTCTTCGTCGCATCATGGAAGAAGCCGGTGGGCCGTCCGTGCGGATTGAAATTATCACCACGGCTTCGATTATTCCCAATGAAGTTGGAGAAAATTATCTGAATGCTTTTGGAAAAATTTCCTGTACAAATGTCGGGTTGATGCATATACGCAACAGGCAGGATGCGATGAAAGATGAATACCTGGAACGCATTCGTCACTGTGATGCAGTGATGTTCAGCGGAGGTAATCAATTGCGATTAAGTACAACCTTTGGCGGTACCGATTTTTTAGATATCCTGTTAACCCGGTACCAGCATGAAAATTTTGTTGTGGCCGGGACAAGCGCCGGGGCCATGGCAATGAGTAATACGATGATCTATGAAGGAAACGCTACCCAGGCTCATTTAAAAGGTGAAGTGAAAATTACTACCGGCCTTGGTTTTATTGACGACGTGATTCTGGATTCGCATTTTGAAAAACGCGGGCGGTTTGGAAGATTGGCACAGGCAGTAGCTTCAAATCCCCAGTGCATTGGTATTGGCCTGGGAGAAGACACAGGTATGCTGATCCTGGAAGGAAATAAAATGGAAGCGATTGGCAGCGGCCTGGTTCTTATAATTGACGGTCATGATATAGGGCATTGCAATATTGCCGATATACCAGATGGCAATCCCATCAGCATTGAAAACCTGAAAGTACATTTTTGTGAAAAGGGAAATGGATATATACTGCATGAAAGAAAATTTTTAATGGAGGTGAGAGAAGGAGCATTGATCCGAAAGCAGGTGAAAGTTGATTAATTAAAAATTAATAATGAATAATTGATAATTACAGCACTCTCGTTTGAGTGTTTTTTTGTTGCTAAAAGTTTTTTTATGAGATGCATCATTTTATCTGCGACCGGCGTTCTTACAAAAGAGAATCAGCTTGTGGCCGATGAAATCCGGAAGTGATACAAGAGTTTTAAGCTCAAATTAATTTTACCAGGAAATAATTTTTCTTTCCTTTCTGAACAAGAATATATTTATCGTGAAGTAAGAAACTGCTATCAATTTCCATTTGTACACTCTCAATTTTTTTGCGATTGATGCTTATACCACCGCCTTGAATTGTTTTCCTGGCCTCACCTTTACTTGGAAAGATATTTGTTTCTGAAAGAAAGGTTACAATGTCAATACCATTGGAAATTTTGTGTTTGAAAAAATCAGATCGTATCACTCCTTCCATATCCTCAAGGTCCTGCTCAGAAAGGCTTTCGGCAGGCGCATTCTGATTATAGAAAAGTTTTTGAGTTGTTTCAATGGCTTTGTTTAATTCTTCTTTGCCATGAACAAAAGACGTTATTTCCCCGGCTAATTTTTTCTGAAGAATTCTTTGTGAAGGATCTTTTTCATGTTCATTGTTAATGCGTTCAATTTCATCAAGCGTCAAAAAAGTAAATATCCTGATCCATTTTTCGGCATCGATATCGCTTGCATTCAGCCAAAATTGATAAAATTGATAAGGTGAAGTTTTTTGCGGATCAAGCCACACATTGCCTTTTTCCGTTTTTCCAAATTTGCCTCCATCTGCTTTTGTAATTAACGGGCAGGTAAATGCAAAAGCCTCTGCCCTGGCTTTGCGACGGATCAATTCAGTACCTGTAACAATATTTCCCCACTGATCACTTCCACCCATTTGCAGCTTGCAGTTTTTATTGGTAAAAAGCCAGTAAAAATCATAACCCTGTACCAACTGGTAAGTAAATTCAGTAAAACTCATCCCTGTTTCACCTTCCGCATCAATTGTCCTTTGAACAATTCTTTTTTTAACACTATCCTTTGCCATCATGTAATTTACTGTGATGTGTTTTCCTATATCACGAATGAAATGAAGAAAGCCCATATCCTTAAACCAATTGTAATTATTCACCATTTCCGCGCAGTTGGATTTTGAAGGATCAAAGTCGAGGAATTGCATCAATTGTTTTTTTACACCTTCTTCGTTGTGCCGCAAAATTTCTTCGCTTAATAAATTTCTTTCTTCACTTTTTCCGCTTGGATCTCCCACCATACCGGTTGCTCCACCTACCAGGGCAATTGGCTTATGCCCTGCTTTTTGTAAATGAACCAGCATCAGAATAGGTACAAGACTTCCGATATGAAGACTATCGGCTGTAGGGTCAAATCCTATATATGCGGAGGTCATCTCTTTATTTAGCTGCTCTTCCGTTCCAGGCATCATATCCTGTATCATGCCTCTCCAACGTAATTCTTCGATCAGGCTCATTATTTTCAATGGATTTTCGCAAAAGTAATGCAGAAAGCAAAGCCTTTAAATTTCATGCAATATTTTTCTAACTTGTTCGTTTACAATCCTTATAGTAAATCCCTTGGGAAGCTATGTTTTTCGCTGGTTAAAGATTAATTTTGAAAATGCTTATTACCCTGCTGAAAGCCAAATTTAAAAATCGCTTATCCGAAAACAGTAAGAATGAAAAAGCCAAAATTCCACCTGTCCCTATTAATGACTATTCTTTCTCTTTCCTCTCTTGCTCAATTTCGTAAATATTCCAATGAATTTTTGAACATCGGTGCAGGAGCTCGTGGTCTTGCAATGGGGAGTGCACAAATTGCATCGGTTACAGATGGTACTGCTGGCTATTGGAATCCTGCAGGATTGGTGGGAGTCCAGGATTATCCGCAATTGAACCTGATGCATTCAGAATATTTTGCAGGCATAGGAAAATATGATTACGCCAGCATTGCTTTTCCGGTTGACGATAATAAACGGGCTATTGGTATTTCAGCTTTGCGGTTTGCGGTTGATGATATTATGAACACGTTATTTTTGGTTCAGCCGGATGGATCAATAAACTATAATAATATCCAGGCCTTTTCATCGGCAGACTATGCTTTTATTTTTTCATTTGCACAAAAGCTGAAAGAAACGGAAAATAAACATATTCAATTTGGGATAAATGCAAAGGTTATTCATCGCAATGTGGGAAAATTCGCTAAGGCCTGGGGTTTTGGATTAGATGGAGGGTTACAAATATTCACTGGTAAATGGAAGTTTGGAGTTACAGCACGGGATGTTACTACAACATTTAACTCATGGTCATTTAATTTTACCGATGAAGAAAAACAAGCATTGTATCTCACCAAAAATGACATTCCTGTAAAATCGACAGAGCTTACTGCGCCCCGGTTGATACTGGGAGTTGCAAGAGATTTTAAAATAAGCAAAAAACTAAGCCTGCTTGCTGAAGCAAATTTTGATTTAACATTTGATGGAAAGAGAAATACCATCATTAGTGCTAACCCGGTAAGTGTTGATCCGCAATTTGGCCTGGAGTTGAATATTCATAATGTATTTTACCTGCGTGGAGGCATCAACAATTTTCAGAGAGCACTGGCTGATGGCGATACTCTGAATCAAAAGAAAGTATGGATATATCAACCGAGTGTTGGAGCTGGTTTTAAAATACAGCACGTGACCATTGATTATGCATTTGCTAATCTCGCAAATCAATCGAATCCATTGTTCACGCATGTATTTTCATTGAAGCTTGATCTCATAAATAATAAAAACAAAAAGAAAAAATAATCTGTACCTAAATCCCTGGTCCATGAAACGAATTTTACTCTCTTTATTACTATGCGCCGGCTTTATGGCCAAAGCCCAGGTGTATAATAATGAATGGATAGATTACAGCAAAACTTATTATAAATTTAAGATAGGTCCAACCGGTCTTTACCGGATTTCCCAGGCAGCGCTTACTTCAATTGGGCTTGGCAGTATTCCTGCAGAAAATTTTCAGCTTTGGAGAAATGGGCAGGAAATTCCTTTGTATACTTCAGTCCCGAATGGCCCGCTGGGAAGCAGCGATTATATCGAATTCTGGGGTGAGATGAATGATGGCAAGGCCGACAAACCACTTTATATTGATCCCGATTACCAGCTAAATGATCACTGGAGTTTGCAAACCGATACTGCATTCTTTTTCTTAACCGTTAATCCAACGGGAGCAAACCAACGACTTGTAAATACAACGAATGATATTGCCGGAAATACTCTTTCGCCCGAGCCTTACTTTATGTTCACTCTTGGAAATTATTTTAAGAATAGAATCAACACAGGTAATGCAGCTATTGTTGAGACATCGTATGTTTATTCATCTTCTTATGATAAAGATGAAGGCTGGACATCAGGGGATATTGCCACAGCGGCTTCTTTGAGCGTTACACATAATAATTTACATGTGTATACTTCCGGACCTCCACCGACTTTTTCTATTAATGCCGGAGGTAATGCGGTGAATACCAGATCCTTTACTTTAACGATCAATAACACCCAGATAGACCAGCAGGAAATGGACTATTTTGACTATGTAAAGTATCAAACATCTTTTCCGATCTCCCTGATCAGCACAAGCAGTGCCGCTGTAAAAGTTACTAATAATTGCCCGACCGGCGGTGACCGCATGGTTGTTGCGCAATATGAACTTAATTATCCAAGACTATTCAATTTCGATAACCTGAAAAACTTTGTTTTTCAATTACCGGCTAATAGTAACGGTAATTATCTTCAAATAACCAATTTTAACCAGGGCTCAACCGCTCCTGTTTTATATGATATTACTAACGGCAAAAGATACGTGGCAGATATTTCAAATCCATCTTTTATTCAGAT
>JBIOGV010000242.1:0-5664 GCA_044448365.1 Chitinophagales bacterium | reverse complement strand
GCAGAAAGTGAATCGGGAAAATTTATTCAATCACCCGGCGGTGTTTATAGGATCATTAAATTCAGGAGCTGGTTTATTATTTCCAATGATCAATCTGAAAATGCAGAAACAATTATAATCGAAGAAGGAACAAACGAAGTAAAAATAAAAAATGCGCTCCTGCCGGGCGCACAGGGAAAATTAAAAATTAAGAATCTCATTCTTACTTCCGACTTCCAACTTCCGACTTCCGCCTTAATCGCCTGTCTGGATGCGAAGGAGATCACCTTCCCGCTCATCCTTCGTAAATGGAAGCAAGGCGATTATTTTTATCCACTTGGAATGAGAAAAAAGAAAAAGCTTGCCCGTTTTTTTATTGATCAGAGACTCTCTAAAACTGAAAAAGAAAAGATTTGGGTGCTCGAAATGAATAAGAAAATACTCTGGGTGGTTGGCTTGCGTATCGATGATCGCTTTAAGATCACTGATAAAACCAGGTCAGTCTTAAAAATTTCCTTAGAAACTTCTTAGCCAGCCCTGTATTTCGTTAATAAAGTTTTGCAACACGGGATAGCCTGAAAAAAAATTAGCTGCCACTATCAAAAAAACAATCCCATAAAGAGCTCCCCAAATATGCGCCGAGTGGTTGATATGATCTGAAGATCTTTTTTCGAATATAGACGAAGCAATGAGATAGAGAGTGCCGAAAATAAAACCCGGGATCATTATTGGAATAAATATCAATCCTAATTTTTGCAACGGATCCAATAAAATAAAACAAAAGATCACCGCTGAAACAGCACCAGATGCACCAAGACTGCGATAATAATAGTTGTTCTTATGTTTTCGATACGTTGGCAGCAAACAAACAATCAGCGCGGAAATATACATGAGCAAATAAATAAAACCTCCGTACTGACCGAAAATTCCAACAAATGCTTTTTCAACTGAAACGCCAAAAATATACAAGGCATACATATTCAAGATCAGGTGTCCAAAATCTGCATGGATCAACCCACAGGTAAAAAAACGCCACCATTGTTTTTGCTGACTCACAGCCGGTGGGTAAAAAATAAGATCATCAATGATCTTATGATTGCTAAAGCCGGTTATTGATACAAGGGTAGTGACAATGATGATAATAAGCGTGATCGATAATTCCATGAGGAAGAGTTAAAGTGTAAAAAGCCAGTCACTAAAGATCGTGATCAAAGTTCGAATTTCGGGCTTTCAATGATGATATTTTTCATTACGGATAATACTGCAGGCCCTGTACACTTGTTCTGCTAAAATCAATCTTACTAATTGATGGGGGAAAGTTAGTTGGGATAAACTCCACCTGTAGTTTGCTTTTTTGAGCACTGCCTCGTCCAAACCAAAGGCCCCTCCGATCACAAAGACAAGAGTTTTGATACTTTCATTGGCCCTTGCCTGTATAAATGCGGCCAGTTTTTCTGAATTCATTTCTTTTCCATGTTCATCTAATGCAACCATGAACTCGTCTCTTTTTAACCACCCAAGAATTATTTCACCTTCTTTTTTCTTCAGATCCATTTCACTCATCATTCCTGAATTCTTTGGCACAGGAATAATATTCCATTCAACCGGGTAGTATTTTGATATCCGTCTTGTAAAATCTTCTATGCCTTCTTTTACATACAGTTCATGATCTTTGCCGATCGACCAGAATTGAAATTTCATTTCGTAAAAATACAACTTGTGTAATGGAATTACTTTCACGCAAACTTGCCTACCGGCAGGCAGGGGCGCAAAGATTCGCAAAGAATACAAAAGCGGTTTTAGTTATATTTTAGCGACTTTGTATTTAATCTTTGCGTCTCTGCGTGAAAACATTTTCGATTTAATGCCAACCCAAAAAAATTGACCCCGTTTTTTCATAACTTTCATTTCCTAAAATAATCATCATGTCCTCCCGTCGTGATTTTATTAAACAATCTTCTCTATTTGCTGCCGGAGCTTTCATTACCAAAGAAAACTTTTTTAAGCACCAAAATAAAATAGGGCTTCAGTTGTATACAGTACGAAATGAAATGGGTAAAGATGCAAAAGCCACCCTGGCCAAAATAGCCCAAATAGGTTATAAAGAAGTGGAAACAATTAATTATAGTAATGGTAAGTGGTTTGGACTAACTCCTCCTGAACTTTCAGCTGTATTCAAAGAGAACGGTCTTAGTTCACCCAGCGGTCATACCTTTCCCGGTGGTTTTTTCATAAAAGGTGGATGGGAGGATCTATGGAAAAAGGCTGTTGAAGATTCCAAAACAATCGGGCAGGAATATATAGTCATACCCTGGCTTGAACCGAACTATCGGGACTCTATAGATAATTTTAAAAAACTGGCTGCCGAATTAAATAAAGCTGCAGCCATTGCCGAACAGTCATCATTGAAGCTTGCCTATCACAATCATGATTTTGAATTTGCCGATCTAAATGGACAGCATCCATTTGAAATTTTAATAAAAGAAACCGATCCTTCCCTGGTAAAATTTGAAATGGATCTTTATTGGGTGACAAAAGCAGGCCATAACCCGCTCGATCTGTTCGCTGCTCATCCCCACCGTTTCGACATGTGGCATATAAAAGATATGGATAATACTGATAAAAAATTTTTTACGGAAGTGGGCAGTGGCGTGATTGATTTCAAAGCTATCTTTAAGAAAGCCAAACAAAGCGGGATGAAATACTTTTTTGTTGAACAGGATATTTGCCCGGGCAACCCGTTTGACAGTATTGCCAAAAGCATTGATTATCTAAAAAAGAATATCGTCAGATCATAATACTTACGCTATTGTTGATATGAACCACAGAGTTTGTGGAGAGCCTATCACCGACTCAAATTATTTTTAATCCCGGGTGTTGATTGACTTTTTGTATCTGCATACAATATAATTGAACACAATGTTATAAATATAAAAGGGTCTCATTCGCTGAAACCCTTTACAGTGGCTGTGACCCCGTCGGGATTCAAACCTGAAACCTTCTGATCCGTAGTCAGATGCTCTATTCAATTGAGCTACGGGGCCAATGGGCGGCAAAAATAATGGAAAAAAAGGTTGGGGCAAAACATTAATGTTCATCAGTTCACTGCAAGCATTGTGTGATTTTGTATTATGCTAATCAGCGATATTTTTATTCAGGATCAAATCATATCGCTGCTCTCTTACAGGCTTATTAAAAGCCATTTTTTTGAGTGGGGTCTTTTGCTAAACTTAATAAAAATTTCGCATTGAATCAGGCAAAAAGACCCTGCTCGCACAGCAATGATTTAATTAATTCATAGAACTTAGGCTGGGTAAGTTCTTTTGAGCCAATTTGTTCATAAACTTTATATGCATCCCTGTATTCGTTCATTCTATTTTTCTAATGTTAAATAGTCAGATCCACTATTTTTAGTTTTGTTTTAATTCCATATAATTCCTGTCTCATTTCCAATGCTAAATTCAAAAATGTTTTCTCATTCGGATTCTGTACAAATAGTTTCATAATCTTAATTGTCTTGTCAGAAGCATATAGAGCCATGTTGACCCATTCCGCATTTAATTCATCAATCAATTGTGATTTTGATGCTATTCAGGTCTCTGAATATTAATCTGAAAGTGATCCTTATCAAAATTTATTAAATAATAAGCTAGAAGAATTATTGCCTTATACCGGACCTCCTTAAATTGTTGTCTGGCTTCGAATTTCTTTTTCTTCTTTTCAACCAACAAGCCAAAACCTATTGGTACAATTGTCGCCAATCCTACGAGATTTATGATGGAAATTAATTCAATGGTCGTCATAATTTAGTTTGATTTATCTTCGGTCAATTCGGATTGATCAAACTCTCTTTTAAATACATAATGGTAAACATTTTGATTACCAGTAGTAACTGGAAACGCATTAACCAATTTCCAGCCCAAACGGCCTAAAAAGTTTAAGGCATCAACGATTGAGTTAAATGATTTTACTTTTCCTAAATCATCTCTTACCCTGGTATCCTTAAATGAAAACAACTTTCTCTCCTCTCCGTTGTCAATGTCTATTGTGACCTTGCGGCTTAGAAATTTCTCAATTGCGGTCATTTCGCAGTACTGCTCTACCTTCTGGCCGTAAAATGAGAGCATACTAAATAATAAAATTATCAGGAATAATAATTTCATGTTTTAAAGTTTATTGTTGATTAAATATAAAACTAGCATTCATAACCATTGTCCTTTATATTTTTCATCACGACTGTGATTAACAATACTGGAAAGAAGAGTTGACGGAATTGAGTAATGTTACAGTTTCCTGTTTAGGTTTATAGTAGGGTGAATTTAATTAATTATTTTGTTCTTGGTTTGTTACTTATCGGCAAAGCCGTAATGCGTAAAAACCTATCAATTTTTGTCTGAGCGGGGTTGTCTTAGCCCCCTAAATGGCTGGACTAAATTTGAAATTCAATTTAGTCACTTAAATTTAGGATTATGTCAAGGAAAAGAAGACAATTTTCTGTAGAACAGAAACTGCAAATCATTCAGGAAGCCGACCAGGAAGGCGTCACCCAAACATTGCGTAAACACAATCTTTCTCACAGTGTTTTTCTTCGATGGAAAAATCAGTTCAACAATGGTGGTGCGGGATCTTTAAAGCCACAGTACAATAAAATGGATCCAGAACTCAGGGCCTTGAAAGAAGAAAATGCCCGCCTCAAAAAGATCATTGGTAACCAAGCATTGGAACTTGAATTCAAAACTGAGCTTTTAAAAAAAAGCGATGCCTACGAGCGGAAGCTGAAGGGCTTGTAAGAAGTTTTATTCTCAGAGGAATATCTGCCAGGAGCGTGCTGTACTGGTCGGGAATAAGAGCCAGTAGTTTTTATTATAAAAAGTCAGGAGGACATAAAGGAATAAAGCCAAGTACACATAGTGTCAATAGTGATGGTGAGCTCTTTGAAAATACGGTTGTGGTAAAAGATATTGAAAAAACATTACACCAGGAGTTCTGTTGCTATGGCTATCGCAACATGACAGGTGAACTGAAGGATCTTGGTTGGATCATCAATCACAAAAAGGTTTACCGGCTTATGAAAGAGCATAAACTTCTTTATGGAGGAAGAATCAGGCCCGAACCTTTTAAGCGGAATTTTATTCGCTTTAGAACACCTGTTGCTACCCGGCCATTACAGTATCTGGCTATGGATATCAAATATGTTCATATCCACGGCTCTGGCCGAAATGCACTGCTGTTAACTGTTATGGATATTTATTCCAGAAAAGTACTGGTTCATTTACTTCGCAACAGTATCAAAAAAGGCGATGTGTTGGTGATGCTGTCACTAATGTTATTGGAATATAAAGCTGAAGGCATGACCCTTCGAAATGATAACGGTTCACAGTTTATTGCAAATGCTGTGAGGCAATATCTGAAAGACAAAGGCATTTACCAGGAGTTCTCCCATGTTGCCACTCCTGAAGACAATGCCTACATCGAAGCTCTGCATTCTAACTTGCAGCGCGAGGTCATTGACCGGTTTGAATTTGATTCCATTTATCATGCACAAATGATCATCGATCGATATTACGAATGGTACAATGAAAAAAGAAGACATGGATCACTTAATGGAAAAACACCGCAAACAGTCTGGAATTATTATTTTAATCCTAACCCTTTTGAATACTAAAAACTACTAAACTACCTTTG
>JBIOGV010000241.1:0-5667 GCA_044448365.1 Chitinophagales bacterium | reverse complement strand
ATAATTTGTTAGTCAGAAAGATCCAGTTTATTTATTTATTTCCTATCGTTTGATCTACATATGCAGAGATCCATCCCACCTGCCCGTTTTTTACAAGATAGAATTGTTTGCCTTCATACAGAGATTGAAACTGTCTCATTACTTTTAGCAAAAGACCGGTGCCAGCCATTAATGATTTCTGATCAAATACCTGGTGTACGTTTCTGATTTCACTTGTGATGGCTGTTTTATCGAGTGATTTATCCAGGATATTTTTAACTAATGAAGATTCTGAAACCGAGGCGAAATTATTTGATAACCTGTCGTAGAACTTCTGCATTTGATCGAATGTTACGCCCACTACCGGGTTATCTATAAGCTCAGGGTACATGAGAGTGGCCACAGACCAGGCAATCCCACCACTAAAAGCAACATTATCCGATTTAGGGTAAGCGCCGCTTTCATTTACGGCATAAATGATCTCAGAATTTTCTGCTTCTGAAAGTACCCGGTACAATTGTTTGCTGAAATTGGATAAACCATTATCATCGCCACATCTTTTTTCGGTAGCGTTGGCAGCACTTTTTGTTCCCCACGTTAACTGAAAGAGTTTAAAATCCTTTGTATTTCCATTCGGAAAATAACCGCCCTTGGTATTTCCGCTTCCTATGTCGATCAGGAAGGTATTATAGCGTCTTGATTCAGGAATAATTCCCAAATGCGAAAGTCTTGCTTCATCCAGCACATTTGCTATCTCTACCTCACGATTCGGTTCTCTTATTTTTAGTTTAAAAGAATCAATGAGATTCTTGATCCATTTCATCTTATCTTCTTTCTCAGCCTGGGTTTTTACCCCGCTGCTAACAACCGTATAAACAAATTTGGGTTGAATTTTATATTCCCATACCGCAGTCAGATACAAATTACATACGGCAGTTAATGTCGAAGAAAAAGTTGGTTGATTAAATGAGATAAAATCAGTGTTTATGGAACTGTCTTTTAAAAGGTTAAAAGCTCCCCGGCTTTGAGCGTTTTTGCCAATTTCGATCACGCTTATTTTAACACCTTTCGAGCCTACCTCGATCCCGGCATACACAGTTGAATTGCTATATTTTAACTTGAAACTGTTTTGTCCATGTAAAACAAATGCTGCAAAAATGAACACACAGAACGATAGCAGGGTCTTTGACATAAGTTGCATGGAAGAAAAATTTGCTTGAGTAGATAAAATTACTGAAATGCCCCTCCCATAGTTTTTCAATTGATGACTGTGAGAAAAATGTGAATAAAAAATTTAAAAATATGTAGTTATTGAAACGTAAAATTACTATAAGCATGTATTACATCTTTTTTCCGTATGCTTTTTCTCCCGCCCTGATCGCAACAGGCAGATCATTTTCCCTCGGGGGAATAGGACAATTGTATTTATTCCTTACATAAGCGCAGTAAGGATTGTATGCTTTATTGAAATCAATGATGATCCGATCATTTTTTATATTACCGGTTTCAAGATCAATATACCTGCCCGCATCATAAGTTTCAGTTCCATTTGTTTTATCCGTGAACATTAAAACGAGGTAGTCTTTGAGTTTTGGGTCGGCCAATAAGTTCTGGGCCTGGTAAAGATTTGATCTTACAATGGTATCATGTATCGTAAACGAAACGGTTCCGAACACTCTGAACATTTTTCTTTCACGCCCGGATGTTTCTACTAGAAACCATTTGCTGTCCGTTGCTTTTTGAAAATTCGCTGTCACCCGGTAGCTTTCATCAATAGGAAAAAATTGAAGATACTTTTTATCAGCCCCCCTCACTACCTCATGATCTTTTATATAACGATTGATATAGGTTTGTAACGAATCAGAATAAGACGGCTGTGCTGAAAGATTAATAAAACAAATTATGAATAGGGAAATAACGGTGCAGGATTTCATTACCATGATTTTTATGATAGACTCGGAAGGTGAATTTCAGCCATCATGCACCTGGCACTTCCGCCGCCATTCGCTTCGATGGTATCTAATGAAGAATGTATCATTCTGTTATGGCTTTCCAATTTTTTGACCTGTTCATTAGTTAAAGACTGGTAAGCCTGTGTTGACATGACCAGGAGTTTTTCCCTTCCACTGTTTTCAATTTGCAACATATTCCCGGCGAAATGATTTAATTGATCATAATTTATTTCGATGATCTCCTTTCCTGTTCTTTCGATCGTTTCAATAAGCTTTTTCTTTTCATCAAAAGCCGTAATTGAATCCAGGCAAATAACAACATATTGGTCAGCCACACACATCATCACATTTGTATGATAGATTGGCTGACCATTATTGTCAACGGCGTTAAATGTGATTGGCTGATAATTCATCTTCCTGCAAAATTCTTCAAGAACTTTTTTATTGGTTCTGGGTGATAAACATGCATACGCAAGATGATTGACCCTGTCTAAGACCATACTGCCGGTTCCCTCCAGGAAAAGATCTTTTTTTTCAAAAGAACTGAGATCGATTTTATTCACGACTCTGAATCGCCCGAAAATTTTTTCAAGAATATGTTCCTTTCGTTCTGCTCTCCTGTTTGGTGCATACATGGGATAGAGCACTACGGTACCATCATCATGAAACGAAACCCAGTTGTTTGGAAAAAGTGAATCGGGAGTACGGGGTTGAAGAGTATCATCAATAACTGTAACATCTACCCCGTTTTTGCGAAGCAGGGAAACAAATTCGTCAAACTCTTCCAGTGCATTTGCCTGTACATTCTGCGCTTCAGTTTTTACCTGGAAGGCATTGTTGCCCGCGGTTTCTTCATTAAAAGAAAATCGCACCGGCCGGATCATCAATATATGTGAGGTTGTTTGCACAATAATTCAAAAGGTAAAAGTAAAAAGTAAAAATTTCAAGTCCCTTTTTGCATTTTTACTTTTGACTTGCTAATTTTTTTAAATATCGTCTCTAAGGAGCGGCATACTCATACAATGAAAACCACCTCTGGCTCTCGATAATTCCGCAGAAGGTATTAATATCATCGTGTCTTCAATTTCTTCAACTTTAATTTGATCGTCTTCTATTTTTCGGATCAGATCACTGGCATGAACAATATTAAATCCGTGTTCTTTGAAAGCTTCCACCGTCTTATCATTCCTGTCATATCCTAAAACCACTCCTTCCTTTATGGCCAGCAAATTGCAGGAGTCAGTCCATTGTTCTCTTGCATCAAAAGGGAATTCATTGTTGCCTGAGTAAATAAATTTTACTTTATCCTCGCAATCCAGGTCATTTTTACTGATGTCATTCAGGAGTTCCTCCAGGCTGTCAAAATAAACAGGTTCTTCAAGATTCTTTTTCCTGAATTGAATGATCTTTATTTTTTCATCTTTTTTTTCCATCTCCAAAACTTTCTGAACAGGATCTGCATCCTGCATTTTAGTTCGCTTTTTTGAAAAGCTTCCCAGCATCACCCATACATCTCTTTTTACCTGTGTAAAAATGGTATCGATATGCATGAAATCCCTTCTCCGCGGGATCTTGATCATGGTGATCTTTTTGACAATGTTTTTTTCAAATAATAAATTCGATACCTGGTGCACGGCTTCAACAGATGTTCTTTCACTTACCCCGATCAATATATGATCTTTTGTAATCACCATCACGTCACCACCTTCAAGGGTTACTTTTTTTTCGTCCACTTCTTTTGGTATCAGGAAATGGTGGGCCGAATCTGCGATTTCAAGAATCTTATCCTGGTACCCGGCGAACAGGGGATGATTAAAAAAAATATATTTCATCAGCATCGCTTCCCTGGTTCGTGCTTTTTTTGCCGGCTTATTTAAAAGTATGTAGTCATTGATAACGATACCGATATCCCTGGTAAAAATAAAGTTAGGAATAGGCGGAAAGATCATTTCATCATCATTGGCTGTTCCGCTGATGAAGACCTTTGCCAATTGCCTCGGAGTAAGGGCCAGGAGATCTGTTTGTGTTGACCACGAACATCCTTCAATGGCGCAGACGGCTGCAACCAGTTTCAGTTTTATTTCCCGGTCTTTTAATATATCTGCCAGCAGCCATTGCAGTTCAACTACTTTTTCTGAACTAAAAAATTTTTCATTGCCGGGTTTAAAAAAATTGCGCCCGTTTTTTTCATCATCAATTTCAGATAACCTGCCCTTTATTTTTGAAGGATCAAGAAAATACAAAAGGATCTTGGTATAATAATCGTATTCTTCCCGCCGGATTGTATCGAGGTGAACAATATCTTCAAATAACCAGTCCTGCGCCTTGGAGGGAACCACTTTTCCCAAACCACTATCGGGGCTATGAACAAGTAATCTTCGCAGCCTTCCTATTTCCGAAGTGACCAATATTTTATGATTCGATTTTGACATAATGAACTATTTATGATCAGGGATAATTAATTACTAACCAAAAACAGAACATTAATCCGGAATATAAAAATTAGCCGGAAGCAAGTCGGCAAATTTATAGGTGTCAGCCATGGTAATGTTAAATAGCATAGGTATACAATCGCATTGCAAAAATACTAAATGGAGCCGCAATTAATAATTAGTAATTAATAATTATTAATTGTGTATCAATGACAACTATTAGTTATTCAATTGATTTACGCATTATTCATGAACAGCCAGAATGGGAATATGAGTATGATAGGCCAGTTTTTTCGTATGAACCTCTTTCAAAATCCCACTTATAAGCGAGTGGTGACGTGGAATAGTGATCAAAATATCAATTTTTTTATCCTGGATAAATTGCCAAATGGCCTCAAAAAAATCATTCATGCCGATAAAATAGAACTCGGGATCATAATCTGCGAACAATTGATCCATTACTGTTTTTTCTTTTTGATATTCTGCCGTAATGGAAATATAATGCTCACGGTCAACATTTACAATGTGGAGAGCCGGGTGGAAAAGTTGAAGTAATGATTTAATAGGGACAGAAGGTGTTGACAGGAGCACGTCTTTAAAATCGGAGGCAAGCGCAACATTCTTTATTTGATCAAAATCGGCTTCAGATGGAATGATCAACACAGGCACTGCGTTTTTATCAACGAGTTTCAGGGTATTGCTTCCTGCAAAGACTTGCTCAAGACCTGTTTTAGCAGTAATACCCATTACCACCAGGTCAGCCTGCCTGTGGTGTACTACTCTTTCAATCTCGGTGATAAGATCATCTCCATGTACTGCAATGGTTTCAATTCTTAAAGGAGAATTCTTTGTTATTGAATTTTTCAAATTCGATAGCTGATCCAATACCACTTCCTCGTCACTCTTTTTTTCATACATATGATACAAAACGAGATTCGTATCGTATGAGCCCGTGAGCATTTTAACCGCATAATCAGCAGCGTTCAAAGAAGTGGTTGAAAAATCAATTGGGACAACAACTGTTTTCATCGTGAATGGTTGGTTTCTGAGAATGAAAATAAGGAAAAAAAATAAAGTAAGACGAAATGATAAATTTAATCATTTACGTGGTTTATTGCCAGAATGGGAATTTGGCACTGTGCCCCAGACTGCTACAGCATTCATTTTCTTTCTTACAGTTCAATAATTGATTTTTATTATAAGCGAAGAACAGCCTTGGTATTGTTTTTCAATAAAAGGAGGCAGGAAGACGAGTTATTTTAAATCTGGAAGATTTATGTTACAAAAGGGTCTTTGGTTCACCT
>JBIOGV010000240.1:0-5684 GCA_044448365.1 Chitinophagales bacterium | reverse complement strand
TCTCATAATGTATTGTTCATGTTTTACAACAGCATCTGCAAATAGTTTAATTCTCTTATCCCAGTCAGCAGTTCCAAATTCTTTTACATATTCATCCTTGAAAGCAGTGGGTGGTGTGGCGCCATAAAAATCTGTTTCCAGGGATTTAAATCCATCCTTCAAATTGCGAATGGTTACGAGAACGGGTTCTGATCCGGTCCATAGTTGATCAAAGACATTCAGACTCAGGTTATCCCAAAATGTCCCTTTTAAATTACCCACCACTTTTATACTTCTTGCCAATTCTTTTGTGTAATCTTCTTCCAAAGAAACCTTTATATGTCTCACATTTACTACAAATTTTTCTGCCTGCACATCCGTATGAAAGCTCAGGCTATCCACATAGCGGTAACTGCCATTCATTGTTTCTTCCAATATGGGATAGAAATTTTTATCGAGGTCCATGTTATGGGCCGTAGCATCGGCTCTTACCTTGTCAAAATCCGCAAATGCCTTTCCACTAACTACGAGATGGTAATAACCATAGTAAGGACCGCTCAATATCTCATAAACATTTGTTTTTTCAATCGTTTGGTGAAATTTAGCAATATGGGTTTTGTACGCTGCTTCAAATGCCATCTTTTGTCCGGGTTTTGGTTTTACCGTATTGACAGTGGCCAGATCTGTCTTTTGAGAATAGGCTGCCAGGGTCATTACTGAAAACAACAGGAAAATGATCTTCTTCATGTGTATTAGTTTTAGTGTTTAAAAAAATTGGTTCGTGTAATGCAATATTAAAACCGATTAATAAAATAAATTGTTAGTGGGATTTACCGGGAGAAATTAAAGAGACGGAGATAACAGTCGAGAAAGGTAATCTTTTTTAATGATAAAGGCATTTATTCAAATTTATCAACGGCCTCGTTTATTGATGATGCGGAAGTCGCAATTACCTGAAACACCGAAGGCAAATTTTACTGATGTGGTGGACATGAAAATTGTGGGAGCGGGCTGAGATGATACATTATAACTTTAGCGAGGAATCTTAATGTTACTTGCAGTAAAGCGGGTAAGGAGACAGGTTTGAAAGAAAGATTGTTCCGAACCAGAGGTTTATAATCTTGCATCCATTATCATTTTAGTCGCTGGCGCAAATGGTATAAATTTGTTTTTCCTGGTCCCAACAGCATATCACCAATGATTTATCGAAAGCATACTATTTTTTTAGCTTTCATTTTAGCTCTGGAAATATTATTATTGATATCTGCCGGTTGCAAGAAAGAATACAGTTGTGAGGGTTGCCTTTCTACAAAGACAATAGATTCGATCCCATTGCCATCGCCTCCACTCCTTCCCGGAGATTTTCCCCAATGTTCCTTATGTCATCCTGCGGATGAATTGCAGCTTTCAACATGGAATTTCAAAACAAGTAATTCATTTTTATGCGGCGTTGTAAATAATGCAGGCGCCGGTATCGATCCGGAAAAAAAGGATTTTACCTTTTTTGGTCCTTCGGCATGTTCTATTGATACGGGTCTGGTAATGACGGTCTATTTCCCGGTTCCGTTGACGAGGGACAGATCAAACATCACAACAAATAAGGTAGCCTTTTATTATTATGACCACCACGCGCCGAAGGATATCTTTATAGCCCTTTCCACGGCCCCTTTTTATCTTACTTTAAAATCATTTACGTACGCAACTGGTATCGCTACGGGAACTTTCGGCGGAATAGTTTACAGGGCAAATGGCGATACAGCTCTAATACGGGAAGGTAATTTCAGTATAAAACTCAAATATTGAAACAATCAAAAAATGGAAGCGAAATGAATATTGGATGAGGAGACTTTCCTGGTAACATCCCCTTCGGGTTATTTGTTTACAAAATTTGAAGAGGTCGCCCTAAACATTGAATTTGAAAATGCAAACCACGATCAAAGGCAACAATGTTCATTTTCGCCCGCTGATACAATTGATTTAAATTTGTTTCCCGATCCCAACAGCCTATCACCAATGATTTACCGAAAGCATACTATTTTTTTAGCTTTCATTTTAGCTCTGGAAATATTATTATTGGTATCTGCCGGTTGCAAGAAAGAATATAGTTGTGAGGGGTGCCTTTCTATAAAGACAATAGATTCGATCCCGCTGCCATCGCCTCCACTCCTTCCCGGAGATTTTCCACAATGTTCTTTGTGTCATCCTGCGGATGAATTACAGCTTTCAACATGGAATTTTAAAACGGGTAACTCATTTTTATGCGGTGTAGTGAATGCGGACGCAGCCGGTATATTCCCCGACAAGAAATCGTTTACTTTTTTTGGCCCATCTGCCTGCTCGATTGATAGCGGTTTAGTATTGACCGTTTATCTCTCCGTCACATTAGACAGGGACAGGTCCAACATTTCAACAAACATTGTGGCTTTCTATTACTATGATCATCATGCGTCGAAAGATATATTTATCGCCCTTTCCTCGGCCCCCTTTTACCTGACATTAACATCTTTTACCTACGCAACCGGCATCGCAACCGGGACTTTCGGTGGTACGGTTTATAGGGCAAATGGAGATACTGCCTCAATCCGGGATGGCCATTTTAAAATAAAACTAAAACTCTAGCATTCACTGTCAAGAATTTGAAATCACCAATTAAGATCACATTCTCCTGCTTTCTGTATAGAAGGGTTCCAAATGTCATCTTTCTCAGGCAATATTCGTTACATTTATATCTGACCAATAAAACTAAAAATATATGTTCGACCAGATCTTACAAATGGTAAAAGACCATTTGGGAAATAACCCACAAATAGCCTCTGCCATCCCGGCTGATCAGCAGGATGCCGTTCACCAGGAAATTGCAAACCATGTAACCAATGGAATACAAAATCAGGCAGCCGCACAGGGTGGAGCAGGAGGATTATTATCTATGCTGCAGGGAAGTATTGCATCGGGCAATCCTATTGTGAATGCAATTGAAGGTGGATTAGTAGGTAGCCTGGGAAGTAAATTTGGTTTATCACCAATGGTTACAGGCGCTATTGCCGCTTCTCTTCCCGGCTTACTTCAAAAGTTTGCGCATAAGGCCAATGATCCCAATGATACTTCAATAACCAAAGAAAGTATTAATCAATCTCTATCCAACACCGCTGGAGCGGGTTTTGGAAGTTTATTAAATAAACTATAACTAAGGTCAAGCGATCTTGTCATACCGGGCTTACCCGACATCTTTTAACTACAAAATGATGGTGCTATACGAGATCAAAAAGCTTTTTTTACATTCATTGATCTTATTTCTTCTTCTGTTCTTCCACCCGGCGGACAGTTATCCCTCAGGTATTTTGTATAAAGAGCACCCAAATGCTGAAAGGTTCCTTCACCTTCACTCAGTCCGTGTGTTCGATTAGGATAACTCATCATCTGGAACATTTTTCCATACTTCACCAGTTCATTGATCAGCATTTCTGTATTCTGATAGTGCACATTATCATCACCCGTACCATGAACAAATAATAAGTTTCCTTTCAGATTCTTTGCATAAGAAAGTGCTGCTCCTTTTTTATAATCATCCATATTTT
This sequence comes from Chitinophagales bacterium, assembly GCA_044448365.1. Taxonomy (GTDB): domain Bacteria; phylum Bacteroidota; class Bacteroidia; order Chitinophagales; family Chitinophagaceae; genus VBAU01. Next base: position 2,130 of record JBIOGV010000240.1, on the reverse strand, counting down.
CCTGCGGCAAACCCATGTATCGTTCCGTATAAATATTATCGTACAATAATGAACTCGTAACGGGAGCTATCGAAATGCCCGTTTGATATTCGTCAGGATATTGAAACATTAAATTCAATGTGGAAGAGCCGCCACCACTCCAGCCCCAGACAGCTACACGGCTTGTATCAATAAAATTCCACTTTAATACTTCTTTTGCTCCCAGTGCCTGGTCACGAATATTCAATTGCCCGATCTTTTTATAAATTGATTTTCTCCATTCTCTTCCTTTCGGTGAAGGTGTACCGCGGTTATCAAGAGATACCTGTACGTAGCCTTCTGCAGCCATATCACCCTGGTATAAAAAATTAGAAGCAGCCCCATAGGAATCATTCACTGTGGTGGCAGCCGGTTCGCCATAAACATAGAAAACAACCGGGTATTTTTTTGTGCTGTCAAAATTCTTTGGTTTCACTACCCAGCCATCCATCGTTACTCCTTCCTCCGTGGTGATCTTGAAAAAAGAAATATTGCTTTTTTCCTTGTTTTCTGGTTTTAGTTTTTTACTGATATCCTCTTCTGGTTTAAAGGATTTATGATCCGGTAAGGTTACCCATTCATTCAACGGAGTTGTATAATAATTGGAAAAATTATGTCTTGCAAATTTGCTATTCGGTGAGATTTCATAATTATGTGTTCCTTCTTCACCCGCCGGAGAAACTCTTTCTAATTGTCCTTTGCCATCCAGTTTTGTTCTGTACAAAAACTGTTCGGTTGCATTTACCGGCGAAGCATAAAAATATACGTAGCCATTTTTTTCATCGATGTTCAACAAATCAATTACATCATAATCTCCACTGGTGATTTTTGTTTCCTTTGTTCCGTCATGATTGATCCGGTATAAATGTCTCCATCCATCTTTTTCACTGAACCACATAAATTCTTTTCCCGAAGCGATCCAATCCCAGCCTTTCACTTCATTTCGCCATTCATTTAATGTAGCTACCCAGGCACTATCGGTTTCTGTAAAAATTGTTTTTGCTTTTCCTGTTGTTGTATTGCAAAGCATGATCTTACTTTCATTCTGCTTTCGGTTGAGTTGCTGTAAAATAATTTCATTGGGTGCAGACCATTCCATCCTGATGATGTAATGTTGTGCCGGATCGCCCGAAACATCCATCCAGGTTGTTTGCCCCGAATTAATATTCACCACGCCAATGCGTGCCGGCGATGGAGGTTCGCCCACTTTTGGATATTCAACGGGTATCACGCGACTATAAACTGAATCTGTAGTATTCAACATATAGTAATCACGTATCTGGTTAGCATCAATCTGCCAGTAAGCAATGGTTTTGCTGTCGGGGCTCCAGCGAAAACCATCCCGGCAAAAAAACTCCTCTTCATATACCCAATCAAATGTGCCGTTGATCAGTTTTTTTGTTCCGCTATCATCAGTCATTTTTTTAATAGCGCCACCTGCAGCATCTTCTACATAAATATTGTGTTCACTTACATAAGCTATCTTACTCCCATCAGGAGAAAATTTTGCAAACTGCAATGATGATTCCGGTCTTCCTTTTCCTAATTGTTTTAATTCACCGGTTGCGAGCTTCAGCAGCCAGTAATCCCCGCGGGTTGGGAAACGCCACACTCTTTTTGCGTTGGTATAGATCAATGCTTCGCTGCCATCCGCTGATAATTGAAAACTTCTTGGAACAATTGTTTGACCGCTTTGTGTTGTTAATTGTTGCTTCGTTATTAAAGTGTCTTTTTTTTGCGAAGGCAGTTCGATCTTAACGACCTGGCCCTTTTCTACCTGGTAGTAAGCATTACCATCATTTGTCCATTTGGTAACCGGAACTCCGGGTTGTGCAAATAACAGAACAACTATAAATTGTACTACTACGACCAATATGGTCTTCTTTGAATTTGTTTTAAAAAGCATAGTGAAAATTTATAAAAGCAAAATACGGAAAGGCTTTGAGCTTTTGCCGGCAAATTGATAAGCGGAATTTGATAAAAACAATGATTCCGTGAATAGCCTGCCAGCAGGTAACGGTGACCCTTCTTTTTTAACTTCAGGAAAGTCTGAAAAATCAATTACCTGTTAAAGACAAATTCATTAACATTTTCTTCTTAAGCTTATAATAC
>JBIOGV010000239.1:0-5721 GCA_044448365.1 Chitinophagales bacterium | reverse complement strand
CTGATAAGATGATTGAGTATAATAGAGTGCAGTGTCAAGATGATTTATTTCCATATACAACAACCCTAAACGTCCCATTGCGAAACATCGGGGCTCTCCCAACTGATCAATGGGCGACATTTTTAATACCTTTAAAAAATACTCTATTGCTTTTGCATTATCATTTTGACTTTGATATACTTTCCCAAGGTTCCAGTATAACATACTAATTCCAAATGGGTCCTGTAATGTTTCTTCTATTTTTAAAGATTTCAAAAGTAGTTCGAGCGCCTTTGAAGCATTTCCTGTTCTTAAATATATGTCACCCATTAAATTTAATCCCCGTGCTTCCATCTTTTTCGATCTGGAGGGCACCTGATTAAACTGGCTTATGTACATCATGCTACTATCAAGATTCGTGTTCAGATAAAGGAGACCGATCTGCGAGAGTATTTCAATTCGTGTTGAATCTGCTATGTTTGTATTGAGCACTTTTTTCAGGCTGTCGACATTATAGTTTTGTGCATATACAATATGAAAGAAGCAAAATAAACGAAAGAAAATAATTATTCTTTTTACGGTATTGATTATTTTAATCAAGACATTAAAAATTGGTTAGTAACAAAATTACAAACTCTGTGAGTTCACCTTCCTTTGTCTCCACCATCATTGCACCACCATGTGCTTTTGCAATATCATAGTTCAGTGGTAAACCCAACGATACGAGCCAACGGTTTCAGTAAGCACAAAAAAGATTAATGATAAAGTACGGATAACCCTGAACAATTGGTCTTTTGGTGTGCTTACTGTATCCAATACAAATTGATCAGGCCTGATTAACGGGGAAGGATGATGATTTGAAGTTACTGATTTAAGTAATCAGGATTAAAACGAATTCAGGAAGTGAAAGATAAAGCAGTTACTAAAATTCATTATTTGTCCGAACAAATAGTGGTTATTAGACTTGAAACTTATAGAACTTGTTGAACCCCGTAACTATTAATAAGCTCTTGCAAAAAGAACTCTTTGCTTAGAAGGCTTTCCGGTCAAAATACACCTGCCATTTTCCTGTTCAGCATCGAATGGTATACAGCGAATGGTCGCCTTTGTTTTTTCTTTTATTGCCTCTTCGGTTTGTGCCGTTCCATCCCAATGCGCGGAAATAAATCCTCCTTTTTCATCTAAAATTTTCTCAAACTCTTCCCATGTATCAGCCATTGTTATATGTTCGTCCCGATAGGCCTTTGCTTTATCAAACATTGCCTGTTGAATATCGGTAAGCAAACTGATGATATAATTGGCAAGTCCATCCAAAGAAACGCTTCTTTTTTCTTTTGTATCACGTCTTACTACTTCCGCTACATTATTTTCAAGGTCCCGTGCACCCAAAGCGATCCGGACAGGAACGCCTTTCAATTCATATTCTGCGAACTTCCATCCCGGCCGGTTTGCATCATTGTCATCAAACTTCACAGATATATTCGCAGCTCTTAATTCTGTTATTAATTGATGAGCTTTTTCATTTATTTTCTTTTGAGCAGCAGCATCTTTACTTGATATTGGAATGATCACTACTTGTAACGGAGCAATTTTTGGTGGCAATATCAATCCATCATCATCGCTGTGTGCCATTACGAGGGCCCCGACCAATCTTGTACTGGTTCCCCAGCTGGTTGCCCAAACATGTTCCTGTAGATTTTCTTTATTTAAGAATTTTACATCAAATGCCTTTGCAAAATTTTGTCCCAGGAAATGCGAAGTACCTGCTTGTAAGGCTTTTCCATCCTGCATGAGCGCCTCAATGCAATAAGTATCTACAGCCCCGGCAAATTTTTCACTTTCCGTTTTTAATCCGCGGATCACGGGCATCGCCATATACTCTTCAGCAAATGTTGCATACACATTCAGCATTTTTTTTGTTTCCTCGATAGCTTCTTCCTTTGTAGCGTGAGCCGTATGACCTTCCTGCCATAAAAATTCTGCCGTACGTAAGAACAACCGTGTTCTCATCTCCCATCTTACTACGTTAACCCATTGATTGATTAGAATAGGCAGGTCACGATAGGATTGTATCCAATCTTTATAAGTATTCCAGATAATCGCTTCGCTGGTTGGGCGGATGATCAATTCTTCTTCCAGCTTTGCTTCCGGATCAACGATCAATTTTCCCTTTGCAGTCGGATCGGTTTTTAAACGATAATGTGTGACCACAGCACATTCCTTGGCAAATCCTTCAGCATGCCCTTCTTCTTTTTCAAGAAAACTTTTTGGAACAAATAAAGGAAAGTATGCATTCTGATGACCCGTTTCTTTGAACATTCTGTCCAACTGATCTCTCATGTTTTCCCATAGTGCATATCCATAGGGTTTGATCACCATACAACCCCTGACCGCCGAGTAGTCTGCAAGACTACCTTTAAGAACAAGGTCATTGTACCATTGCGAATAATCTTCTGCTCTTGATGTGATTTCTTTGCTCATTTCTTGTTACTGGTTATTTGCTGTTATTTATTTGATGAACTATTCCAATCTGTATCGTCTACTCCTTTTATGAAAAGATTTATTTTTTTATCTAAGATCTCTAATTTGGAATGAAGATAGTTATAGAAAATTTCTTCCTGCAGGGATTTGGTTTTATAAAGAGTTTCCAAATGATCAATTGTTTCGTCATTTGATCCAGGTGCAAAAACAAGGAAGCGAATAAACTCCGCTTTCTGCCGTAACCTTCAACTATAGCAGATTTTACTGATTTGCCGGACCCGCGAATTTGAGAACTTTCTTCAAACATCTCAAATTTTGGAAGCGTGGTCGAAGTCATTTCATGAATTTCAACTACCAATTTGTCAGCTAATTTCCAAATCTCAAGGTTTTTATAGCTCATAAATAAAATACTTTCCCTGAACAAACAACCAGCTACCAACAACCAGCAACTTTAGTTTTTGGTTAACTTTAAATAACTCAATTTTATGATGCGATGGCAGATTTTTTGTTGCTCAATCGTTTGTGTCATAAGATAAGTCGCACAAAAGTAGTAACTTCAATTATATAACCGATTAAACTTGTTGCCATGAAATCTTCAATTTTACTTTTGGTTTTTTCCGCGGCTGTTCTAGGAGGCTGTTCCTCGGCCTATAAAACCGGTCAGACCCCGGACGACGTTTATTACTCACCCCAACGCCCGCAAGATGAATACGTGAATGTCAAAGAAAATGATGATAGCCGCTACTACGGTAATGATGAATATTATGATGATCAATACCTGCACATGAAAGTTCATAACAGGTTAGTATGGTCTGAACTTGATGACTACTATTATAATCCCAGCTATAGCTATGGCTATTACAATAGCTGGAACTGGAACAACCCCTGGAGTCCTTTTACTTATTGGAACTATTTTTATAATCCTTATTGTTCACCTGTGATCATTGGATCTAAATCAAATTCAGTTTACAATCATCCAAGAATATTTAATCTGAATAGTTATAATAACAACCAGCTTTCAAATAATAATATTAATTCCAAGGGTGGCGCTTACAATGATGGTTATAACAATAACAATTATAACAAACCAGTAAGAATAATCGGAGTTAACAATTCAAAAAGCAATATAAACACCAATACAGGTAATTTCCTGAGAAATATTTTCAACGGTTCTTCCAACAACAATAACAGCAACAATTCTTCTTCTAGCAATCCGGGCAGAAATTCCGGCAGCAATAATAGCTCCGGTAGCTCGGGTTCATCGGGTGGCAGTCACAGTGCACCTGTAAGAAGATTTTAACCATGTATGTGCAGTTTGTCCTGTCCCGACAGCGATCGGGATTATCAAAGGATCGCACTATCAAATAAAGTCCTTTGTACTATACGTTCTTATCTCTGTTCAACAAATAATTATCCTGGTATGAAATCGATATTTTTCATAATGGTCATTCTTTTATCTGTTCTTACTTCTTTCTCGCAGGAGCCTGCAGATGCATTGCGCTATTCATGGTATACACAGGGTGGCACTGCACGTCAGCAGGCAATCGGGGGTGCAATGGGTTCACTGGGAGGAGAAATATCCGCATCTTTTGTAAACCCTGCTGGTCTTGGCTTTTACAGAACAGGTGATCTTGTTGTTACGCCCGGTTATAATTTTCTTAATAACAAATCAACCTATTTTGGAACGGCTGAAAAGGACAAAAAAAATTATTTCAATTTCGGAACAACAGGATTTGTCATTGATGGCGCCGGCAATAATAAGAAATGGTCTGCCTTTAGCATTGCGGTTAATCGCGCTGCAAATTTTGGCAGTAATATTTTTTACCGTGGACAAACCAATCAAAGTTCCTACTCGCAAAAATTCTTAGAAGAAATAAAAAATGGAAATGTCACAGACGCCAATGCTGCGGCTCAGAATTTTCCCTTTGGAACAAGCCTTGCGTTTAATACTTACTGGATAGATACTGTTTCGGGAGGAAGTGCAGGCAACTACCAGTTCCAGACTCGCGCGCCGGTTGCCACAGGTCTTTTGCAGCAAAATAATATCGAAAGCAGGGGCGGGATCACTGAAATTGCATTAGCCGCTGCTACAAACTATAATAACAAATTTTTGGTTGGAGCTACCCTTGGCATTCCGATACTTTATTATAAACGCGCCTCTACATTCATTGAGGCAGATGCAACAACAAATCCAAATAATAATTTTGATTTCGCTTCTTTCAGTGAAAATCTTACTACATCAGGCGGGGGCATTAATCTCAGGGCAGGCATTATTTATAAGCCTTCCGAACAACTGCGACTCGGATTGGCCATTCATTCGCCAACCTATTACAGTCTTACAGATAAATATGATGCATCTGTGACCACAAATACAGAATCTTATAAGGGGCAGCAAACCCAGAATGCATCGGACATTGGAGTAACTACGCCTGGTGAATTCAAATACACGCTATTCACGCCTTACCATATTATTGGCAGCGCATCCTATGTGCTCGGCGAAACGCAGGATGTAAAAAATCAAAAAGGATTTCTTACCGCCGATATCGAATATGTGAATTACAAATTCTCTTCCTTTCACACGCAGGGTAATGACAATGATCAAACCACAAAGGATTATTTAAAATCTTTAAACAAGGCAATTGATAAGGCTTATAAGGGAGCGGTCAATTTTCGGGCAGGAGGTGAATTAAAGTTTACAACGATGATGGTGAGGCTGGGTGTTGGTTATTATGGAAATCCTTATAAAAATATCAATGGAGAAAAAGGAAATCGATTCCAGTTGAGTGGCGGATTGGGCTACAGGAACAAGGGTATGTTTGTTGATCTGACCTATGTTTACACGATGACAAAAGATGTGAATTTTCCATATCGACTACAATATTCACCGTTTTCAACAGCAAATATCAAAGGAAATGCAGGGAATATATTGTTGACGGTAGGATTTAAAATATGAATTCGGCAGAGCTACATTTTTCTGCCCTCGCTGTACTGAGTGTTCAGAAAAATAAAAAATAATCGAATGCTATCCGGATGTCTTTGACTCCGGATCAAACCCGAAGGGTTTGTTATACCAACAAAAAAACAAAAAATCTCCGTTTTTTTAGCATGATAACATAGAACGTTGTGGCTAAATTGAATCATGTCCGATGGGGGTTACAAAATCAGGAATAAAAAAGAAATTCATTTTCTGACATTGACTGTTGTGGAGTGGGTAGATGTTTTTACGAGGAAAGAATATCGGGATATCTTGCTGGACAGTCT
>JBIOGV010000238.1:0-5729 GCA_044448365.1 Chitinophagales bacterium | reverse complement strand
CGGGAAAAGGCAGGCTGTCGAGATCTTTCAATACATTTCGTCTCGTGGTTTTTATTACAGCATTGTTTTGTTTAAAAGCAATTCCCTGGATTTGGAGAAAATCGGTTTGCTTTTTATTGATGGCTGTTACTAATTCAAGCAAGGTTATTTCCGCTTCGCCAAGTAAAATAAAATCGGCTCCTTCATTTAAGTATTGTTCAAAATGATCGGTAGAGTCGGAGCTTGATACGATAACAGCACAACCTTTCATCTTTGCGAGCTTTATCATTTTAAAAGCTGCTTCACGCATATTCGTGAGGCACATCTTTGTGAGATAGTTGAAGCCATCATCATAAATAATGAAAAATTCGGGCTCATGTTTTTCAATCGCGGGAATCATTTCATTTGCATTTTCAGCGAACATGGAATCATGGAAAAAAACCTCATGACCATTTTCTCTCATTAATGAAGCGGCATAAAGAGTTCCCAAAGGCGCATACGGTTGGCCAGTGGCCCATTGCTTTGGATCAAAGCGGAGAAAATAAGAGTGGGTGAACAGGATCTTGCTCATGCGGTATAAATTATTTTAAGAAGGATCGGCCCGTGGCGGAAGATTCAGGTAGCAGACACATTTGACACAAGTGCTGTTTGAATCAATATCCAAATGCTTTCTGAACCGGATACTTTCATTACTGTTTAAAATTTTTTCTAAAGAATCGTCTCTGATGTTCCCAATGGGTGCATGGAAAAAACAAGGTCGCACGGTTCCGTCTGCTTCAATCACAGTCGATACCCAGGGTGCATTACATTTTTTATAAGGAAACGGGTTCTGGTTGTAGAAGGCTGAATAATAGTCATGAATTTTTCTCAGTTTGACCGGGGATTCGGCGATAAAATGTGATTCAAAATCCTGGCTGTAATTTTCAACAATTTCACCTGTGATGCGTTGTAACTCCGGTAATTCATTTTCTTCTAACAGGATTTCGTGCTGGCGTGACTCATTCCAAACCACTTCCCGGTTAAAGGCATGACTGCTTACGTCGGCAGGCAAAAAACTAATTTGATCCAATCCAATCTCTTTTGCGCTGTCAATAATGAAATTCCAATGCCTGAAATTCAATTTGTGGATCACAGTTCTTGCTGTTATCCTGAATTCCGGTTCAATATTTTTTATATGCTGAACCCCTTCCTTTAATTTTTTAAATGCATGTGGAATATTGCGGATGAGATCATGAATTTCTTCATTCCCATCGAGGGATACAATGATATTATCAACCCAAACCAGTAGTTGTTCGGCATTTCTTTTTAAGGTTAGCCCGGTCGATAGTAAGCTGATCCTGATATTTTGCCTGCGAAGAATCTCACAAAACTTAAAAAATCCTGGGTTTAATAAGGCTTCTCCTCCTGACATAACAACTTCTTTCGTTCCGAACTTTTTTAAAGACGTCAGCAAACCCCGGATGTCTTTTTCAGTTAGTTGTTTTAGATTTTTATTTCCTTTCCAGATGTCACACATTACGCACTGGCAGTTGCAGGCACTGTGGGGCATTAATATCACAATTGGTAAAGCCCTGATGATATCGGTCTTTAAAGTGCGATAACGCTGAAAACTGTGATATAAGGACTGTTTAAGCATGGTGATAGATGCAGATCCAGTGAAATGGGTTTTTATTTTTCATCAGGCGGTTAATAATAAGATCAGGATTATGAAATAGTTTATAATGATAGGGCTTTAGCTCATCAATACAATGATGAAAATAGTGGTTTGACATGTCTGGGAATCCGATCGACTCATAATACTCCGCGGATCTCTTACGCGCCATTTCTAATTCAGATGATTTATAAAAGAAAGTATCGAGAATATGAATTTCGCCATCGGGATTCAAAAGTTGTAAGGCCATCGTAAGAGTTTCAGTGATTGAAGGGAAATACTGAATCGATGCAGCGAACAGGATCGCATCAAATTTTTCATCTGCGATACTTTCATCTACGATTTCACAATTGAAAAACTCAAGATTTTCAATAGGATCAAAAACCCTTTTGGCCTGGTCAAGTTCTGTTTTATTGACATCAATCCCCGCCACATTACTGCCCGGAATTTTTGAAAGCTGTGAACAAAGCCAGCCATTGCCACAACCCACTTCCAGTATATTTAGTTCTCTTTTTTTGTTCGAAAGATATTGCACCAGTTTGTTACATGAATTACTCCTGATCTGCCATTCTTTATGATGAAGATGGGATGGTTCGATCTCAGGAAGCCATTTCACCTGCTCGTCGGTGTACAGGCGGTTTTCTTTCTGCCTTACTGAAATATACTGTTCTTCAAAATTATTCAATGCGATCATGGTTCCGGCTCAATAGTATAGATAAAATTTTTTTCGAGAATGTTCTGTTTGATAAAAATGGTTTGCATGGTAAACTTATTTTCATAGGCTATTGATTTCACCATATCAATATCACAGCCATCACATAATACCATTAAAATTTTTGTATCGGGATGAATATAATTTTTCAACTGGCTAAATAATTTCTGGAAATATTCGCCATTCTCCCCGCAGTTCCAGGCGTAGTCTGCGGGCGATCTCTGTTCTTTTCTATAATAAGGCGGGTTGATAACTATTATGTCAAAAGTTTGCAAAGGAATAGCATCAAAAAGGTCGGATTCAATAATATCTAACTGTACGTTGTTTTGTAAACTGTTTTGCTGTATGCATTCCACAGCAAAAGGATTGATATCAGTTGCAGTTACTTTGGCACCCTGTTTTGCTGCATAAATAGAGATCAAGCCACTGCCCGCTCCCGGTTCTAAAATTTTTTTATTTTTTAGAGAAAGATTTCTTATCTGTTTTAAAAGCAAATGTGTGCTGAAAAAGAATCCAGGATGAAAGATTGAAACAGGAATTTGCAGATGAATGTCTTTATACTGATAGGTCCTTGTTTTTGAAAGATATTTTATCAGCAGGGGCTGCCAGGTTGATCCAACAATATATTTGATCGTATTTCTCAATGTTTGTTATTCCTAATTTAAAGATTCTTCCAAGTCTCTCCGCCTCAGGGGGAAGATTTTGAGGGACTTTTAAAATCCTTCCAATTCAGGCTGACGATATTTCCAAAGAATTTGAAGGGCTTTCAATTCATATGGTTTCCAATATAAACCGTTCTGATAGCGAAATGCAGCCACCCGTCGAATGATCTTTCTCTTGAATTTATTCAATCGCAGATCGGTTACCGTGGGGTAATAGCCGTTCAAAACGGTCTCAAAATTTTTTATTTTATCAATCATGTACGGTTTGAGCCAGGGTGTGAGCGGATTGCGATGCAGGTCAAAATTTTCCCATTGCGGTGATGTCCATTCATCGAGTGTTTGGGGAAAATGAAAACCGGATTTGATCACATCATGCGATAATTGTGAGCCTTCGGTAGGCACCGGGCTGTAAACATAGATAATGATCTCAGTTTTAGGATTTATTTCTTTTATCTCACGAATAAACCGGATATCGAAATCAATTTGTTTGTTTACTTCTTCCTCTGTATCTGCAGGTGTTCCCACAACAAATGAATACTCGGGAATAATATCAAACTTAGCCATGCGGGCAGCGAAGCGCTTTATCTGAGCGCTCGATTGTGTTCCACCCTTATCCATTTTTTTCAGCATTTCATCATTTCCACTTTCGGCGCCGTGAAAAATCATTTTACAGCCTGCTTCACGCATGAGCGATAAACTTTCATCTGAGTATTTGTCAATGGTATCAATTCTTCCCTCTCCCCACCAAACAAGATTCTCTTTTTTTATCAGCTTCGAAAACTCTACCACTCTTTTCTCGGATACAAAAAAATTGCTGTCGTAAAATTCGACGGCATCAATCTCATATTTTTCTTTTACTTCTTTTATATCATCGTACATTTTTTCCGCCGAGCGACCTTTCCACCTGGCATTGTAAATAGGAACAACGCCGCAAAAGGCACAGGTAAACGGGCACCCTACGCTGCTGTGATAGGCAAATGTTTTTGTTCCGAGCACCGTTTTGCCGATGTATTTCCTCATCGGGTAGAAAGAATTTAATTTTTCATAGGGCAGTGATGGTAAAGCATCCTGCTCATAGAGATCATCTTTTTTTGTTTTGACAATTGAGTTGTTTTCTTTAAAGATCAGGTTCGGAATCTTGCGGAGTTCCGAACTGATTTCACCAGTTGATCCCTCACAGGAAATTGCATCCATTAGCATTGGAAAGGCATAATCACCGGGGCCATAAATAATATAATCAATATAGCCCGAGTTGATCGATACCTGGCTGTGATTGGATGCAAAATAACCTCCCCAGATATTTTTTACATGCGGGTATTTTTTTCTGATTTCCCTGGTAAATGGAATGGCCTGCCTTAATTGCGGACCCGGCATAACTGTGCAGGCAAAAACACCGTATTCGCCTGTACCGAGATAATTAAGCAAAATTTTCAAAGGATCCGTTTCGAGATTGCCATCAACGACGGCATAATCATATTTTCCTTCAATAGAAGCAGCAATTGACAGGATTGAATTGGGAACTCTCGCCTTTGTTTCAGCGGCACGGGGGTTAAAAAGTAAAACCTTTTTCATCAATGAAATTATCTGTTATTTGTTTAGTCTTATCGGATTATCTTAACAATAAGTTGCTTGAAATCCGGTGTTTATAGCGCCAGGTAGCATAACAATTGTGAATATGAGCCAGCGTTGCAGGTTCGGTGGTGATTTCTTCTTCGTAAATTATCTGAAATTGCATCAATTTATGAATTCCATGTGTAAATGAGTTTTCCAGTACAAGTTCCTTATATGAAATAAGATCTTTTGGCAAAGGAAGGTTAAAATTTTTGGAGCTGCTTGAATTGAAATCAAAAAATGATCTTTCTTTTAACGGCTGCATATGATTTTTCCCTAATGCATACACTTTTTTATATGCTGATGCATTGATATCGGAGAGAATGATTCTTTTGGCTGATTCTGCCTGTTCACAGGCCTTTCCGTTTTGCCTTAGGGAAATAATATACCTGTCATTGATCCTGCCATGAAGATCGGTTGGAAAAAGATTATATAAATCATTTTCTCCAACAGTGATCAAACAAATTTTTCGGGGAATAGCATAGGCGATCTGCACTTGTTTATAAAGATTGTTCTCTAAAAAAACATTTCCCTGTTTTTTATTATAGAGCCTGTTATTTATCCGGATAATTGATTGATGAAAATCCGAAATGAACTGGTGGCTTCCTTTGATTCCTTCGTAGAACAGGATCATGGTTTCTCCGGCAATAACCTGGTGGATTCTTTTTGCTGAAAGTATTGCAATAGCATCCTTTTTTTCCGGCTTTTCGTTTGTGATAAAAGATTTTTGGCTAAAGGCAATTTCAATAATTTGTGATTCAGAATCGGGGATGGTTGAAGAAGACAAGGCGAGGATCAGGGGATGATAGCCAACAAAAAGGTGTAGTTCTGTGATATCTTTAATCACCTGGTTATTGTGAACCAGGTAAGCATGAAGAGGATCTTGAAAACTTTCTTTGGCTAAGCACAGATATTCCTGTTGATAATGCAGGCCGTTGAGTTTCGAAAGCAATTTTTGAAAAAGTTGCATAAGTTATAGTAATCTAAAGATAAAGCTCTGCGTATGAAATTTAAAAGCAGGTTTTTTTCGTTTTTACTGTACCCGGCTTTTTTAATCTGCCTGCTGCCGGTTGCCATTTTTACTTACAAACATCCTCAATATAATTTTGATATG
>JBIOGV010000237.1:0-5756 GCA_044448365.1 Chitinophagales bacterium | reverse complement strand
GTATTCAAAATGCTCATTGATCTGGAATGCTGTTTTTGCCGAAGTTCCGTTCTTCAGCATAAAATTTGTAGCTGCAGCTACAAGATTTTTTTCTTCATACCAGTCGCCGGCATAATAGACGAGCTCAACCATCATCACTTCCTCAGCTCCTGCATCAATGGCATAAACCTCAACCCCGTTTTGTAGTAAAAATTTTCTGCAGGACTTCAGCTGTAAATTAAAATCTACGGCATCTACTATTTCAGGAGCAAGGGTTCTGTCAATCCTGTTCTTTTGGGTTGTTATCACAATCAGTTATTTGAATAATAATATAATGTATTGCTGTTCTCTTCCCTGAAAATATTTCTTGATTCATTCAAAATATCCTCCACTGTTACCGTATTGTACTTTTCTAATTCATGGTTCATGAATTCGGCATCTCCGAGCAGTTCGTAGAAAGCAAGGCTATTAGCCCGGTTCATTACAGACATATCTTCAAATGCTATTGTGCTTTCTGTTTTATTTTTTACCTTTTGTAATTCAGTTTCACTCACCGGTTCGGTTTTTATTTTTTCCAGTTCCACGTTTACCGCTTTTTCTGCTTCCTCCATGTTTATGCCCTTCACCAATTTGCCTTCAATGGCAAGCAAACCATTATCGAGACTTCCAAAATGATAACATTCAATATTAGTGAACAATTTTTTTTCTTTTACTAATGAATGATACAACCTCGAAGATCCTCCTCCGCTTAAAATATCTGTGATCAGGTCCATTATATAATATTTCCTGTCCAGTCTTGATGCAATATGCCAGCTTTTATAAAAAGCATCAAGCGGCACGTCAGCCTTTACTTCAATTTTTCGTGCCTTTATCTGAACCGGTTCCTGTGGCAGATTTCGATTGTATTTTTCTCCTGAAGGGATATCACCAAACCATTTTTCAGCGAGTTGTTTTACCCGGTCGGTTGTAACATTTCCGGCAACAACGAGAATGGCGTTAGCGGGACGATAGAATTTAGAAAAGAAATTTTTTACGTCCCCGAGTTTTGCGTTTTCAACATGAGATAGTTCTTTGCCAATGGTCATCCAGCGATAAGGATGCACCTGGTATGCAAGTTCTCGCATCTTATGCCATGCATCGCCATAGGGCTGATTGATGTAATGTTCTTTGAATTCTTCGCAAACAACTTTTCTTTGCGTGTCCAGGCTTTTTTCACTAAAGGCGAGAGAAAGCATTCTGTCACTTTCAAGCCAGAAAGCCGTTTCAATATTTTCGGCAGGTAATTGTATATGATAGTTGGTAAGGTCATTTGTGGTGTATGCATTATTTTCTCCACCGGCCATTTGTAAAGGCTCATCATAATTTTCAATATGTAAAGACCCTCCGAACATCAAATGTTCAAACAAATGAGCAAAACCGGTTTTATGAGGATCTTCATCCCTGGCGCCTACATCATACATGATATTCGTTACAGCCATAGGTGTTGAAGTATCCTTATGTACTATGATGCGAAGCCCGTTTTCCAGGGTAAATTTTTCAAACTGTATCATATTTTTCAAACAATACTAAAATGGTAAAAAAGTTTGTAAAGGTAGGAAAGAAGATAACAGCCCGGTACTCCGGATGTTGCAGCGATCACGGGCTACATCTCAGAATATCGAGCGTACTTTGAATTCAAAAATTTTTAATTCTCCATCTCTTCTTATTATCATTTTTATTTTTTCATTGATATTTTGTAAAGCCGATTTCAGCTGTGTAAGATTTTGGTTAAATATTTTATTCACTGAAACAACTACATCCCCTTCTTTCAGACCAGCCACTTCGCCGGGGGAGCCTTCAGCCACGTCGCCCACAATAATTTGCCCGTTTACAAAATATAATTCAATTCCGGAGTAGGAATAATCAAAGGATTCAAGGTAATGAGAGTTGGGCATAAGATAAAAATCTCTTCGATCATAATTCAGGATACAATTGAACCGGCGCAGCAAATCATTACCAATGAGGCCGCCTAGAAATGGATAAGAGGTGATGTTGTATTCGTCTTTAAAAATATAAACGGGAACATTTCTAAAACGATACGGCCCTATCTTTATTTCCCTGATCACCGTCATTTGCATCCTGATCCTTCCACCCGGCCCTTCGGCTTCTTTAGTATAAAATTTCCTTTTTTTATAAAGTATCATACTGTCTTCAATAAAATCAGTTGAAAGCATCATGCACAGGCCGGCTCCTATATCATATAAAAAACGAGACTGAATTGTTTTATTGTCTCTTACTCTTGCGGGCTGAATCGGCAAAGTAGAAATAAGTGGTTTAAATAGAAATCCACCCTTTGGATATTTTATAGTACCCTTTGAAAAGATTTCGATGTTCGAGCTGTCATAATCAATTTTAAAAATAAATCTTTTTAATACAGAATAACCAATAATGCCGTCGATCCGTTCTCCATAAACAGCAGTAAGGATATCATAGTTATTAATATGAAAATCGAGGCTGTCAATTGTGAGATCTCCCAGTTTTAATTTTTGATTATTCACAAAACTCACCATTCGGATCCCGGCAATGGTTCTGATGGTTTTATCAGAAGGAGTAGGTTTTAGTTTCAAATAGTCTACGGTAGATGAGTCAAGAGAAATACCCCCGCTGCCGGTATCCAAAATGAAATTTAAGGTATCGGGATAACCGCTAAGCAGTCCCTGCAACAAAACAACACCGCCGGTTAGTTGTATAAAATTTACACGCGTTAAAAATTTTGACGGGGGCTCAATGAATTCTTCCTGGGCAAAAAGCTGGTGGCGGGCAATACTAAGAAATAAAAAACATAGCAGTAATCCTTTTCTCATGACAGAAGTTTCAGTACGATGACAAAGTTTAAATGCAAAAAGATGCAACAGGTCTTTTGAACCATGTAAATTTAGTTGAAATGATTCCCGATTCAAAGCCATTGGTATAATTATGATTGGGTTGCCTGTTGCCGTACATTTGCAGCATGAATCTGACAGAACTTTACCGGAAGGCTTTGAATTTTGATTTTTTGACTCTGGAAGAGGGTGTTTTTCTTTTTAAAAATGCTCCTCTAACCGAAATCATGTTCGTGGCGGATGAAATGCGTAAAAAACAGGTGCCGCATGGAAGGGTCACCTGGCAGATCGATCGCAATGTAAACACGACCAATGTATGTATCGCGAATTGTAAATTCTGTAATTTCTATCGTGTACCGGGACATCCTGAGGCCTACATCACAGATATGCCGACCTACCGGAAAAAGATTTCCGAGACCATTAAGTATGGCGGGGATCAATTATTGCTGCAGGGTGGTCATCATCCGGAATTAGGGTTAGATTTTTACCAAAACACCTTCCGGCAAATAAAACAGGAATTTCCGACTATCAAACTTCATGCACTCGGACCTCCGGAAGTGGCGCATATCACAAAACTTGAAAAAAGCACTCATCGCAAAGTGCTGATGGCACTGAGAGAAGCGGGCCTCGATTCATTGCCGGGCGCAGGCGCCGAAATTTTAATCGATCGCGTGCGAAGATTGATAAGCAAAGGAAAATGCGGCGCACAGGAATGGCTTGATATCATGAAAGAAGCACATCAGCTTAATATCACTACTTCTGCCACGATGATGTTTGGCCATGTAGAAACGATTGAAGAACGGTTTGAGCATTTTGTAAAAATACGGGAAGTGCAAAGCCACAAACCTGAAAATGCAAAAGGCTTCCTCGCATTTATTCCGTGGACCTTCCAGGATGTGGATACATTACTTGCAAAAATTCGCGGGGTGCATAATTTAGTTACGGCGGAAGAATATATTCGCATGATAGCGATGAGCCGCATTATGTTGCCCAATATCAAAAATATCCAGGCATCATGGTTGACTGTAGGAAAACAAACCGCACAAATTTGTTTACACGCAGGCGCCAATGATTTCGGATCAATCATGATAGAAGAAAATGTTGTGAGTGCCGCAGGTGCGCCACACCGGTTTACTTATAAAACCATACAAGATGCCATCCGCGAAGCTGGTTTTGAATCTCAATTACGTAATCAGCAATATGAGTGGCGGCAAATTCCTGAAATTATTGAGGAGCAGGTGGTGAATTATTAATTCTTTATCCGCTGTGCTTATGTTCAACTTGTATTAACCTGGAAAGTTTCATTTAAAAGAAATGTTTAAAAATTCTGCAGACGTATTGTACGAGGATAAAATCGAAATAAAAAAACTGTGAGAGTAATCCTGAATTTTCATCACTTCTTGTTCATCACAAAGAAAGACAGCCGTTACATTGACATCTACCATTTCAGCAAAGCACTCCCCCACGTAAACCCACTTCCAAATGCGGCGAGACAGATCAGATCATTATCTTTTACTCGTCCATTTTCCCAGGCTTCACACAGAGCAATGGGTATTGATGCAGCAGTAGTGTTTCCGTATTTCTGAATATTATTATATACCTGGTCGTCACGCAGTTTTAATTTTTTCTGTACCATTTGGCTGATTCGAAGATTAGCCTGATGAGGAATTAGTAAGCCTATGTCAGAGGGCTGATGGCCATTGGCTATTAATGCTTCGATAATTACTTCCGGAAATTTTTCGATCGCTTTTTTAAAAACTGCAGGTCCATCCATGTAAGGATATATGTCATCTTTCTCTATTAATTCTTTTGTAATAAACAATCCACCAAAAGGTTGTTCAGGCACGGCTGGTTTTTTTTCAGAGGAAAATTTTCCCGCATGAAAACCGGGGCTCACCATAGAAAGCATCTCAGCCTCATTTCCATCGCTGTGCAGATGCGTACTTAAAATACCACGATCTTCCCCTGTGGGCTGCAGCACCACTGCCCCGGCCCCGTCTCCAAAAATGACAGAAACATTTCTCCCCCTTGTAGAAAAATCAAGACCATAAGAATGGGTTTCGGAAGCCATCAGCAAAATATTTTTATACATCCCTGTTTTAATAAATTGATCAGCGACACTCAATGCATAAATAAAACCGCTGCATTGATTGCGAATATCCAATGCACCAATTTCAGTTATTCCCAATGCACGCTGAGCCAGCACTCCGCAACCCGGAAAATAATAGTCAGGAGTAATTGTGGCGAAAATGATAAAATCAATATCATTGGTGCCAACCCCGGCTCTTTGCATGGCAATTTTTGCAGCCTCAACAGCCATAGTAGTTGTGGTATCCTCAAATCGTGTTGCATACCTGCGCTCCTTAATGCCGGTTCTCTCCTGTATCCACTCATCGCTGGTATCCATTACCGTGGTGAGATCATTATTAGGAACTATAGTTTTCGGAACGTACATGCCAATACCCGCTATTCTTGTCCTTTTCATACAGAAAGCATTTAAAAGGAAGATAGGAAATGTAAAGCAGCCTGAAAAAACGAAAAGTTTGAAATTTGAAAGTTATTTTTGGAATGGCCGTTTGATCGGGTTAATTAACTGCAAATTTGATGATCACCATTCCATCCCTTTCTGGGAATAACTCTTCTATATCCGATATCGAATCAGTGAAACCCTTCAACATTAGAAGATTTTTTTTACATAGGCGGCTTATTGTAAAAGAAATTTATTGAAAAATCATTACAGATCTTCTTCCCTTTCCAGCATAAGAACAGCACTTTGCGGGACAATAAAGTATTTTTCATCCTGGTAAAAAATTTCTGTGGCACCGCTCAAAAGAAAGATCGCAAGATCACCTTCTTTTGCCTGCAGGGGTACATATCTTATCTTGTCTTCTTCCTGTTTCCAGGATTCATCTTCAG
>JBIOGV010000236.1:0-5764 GCA_044448365.1 Chitinophagales bacterium | reverse complement strand
CAAATTGATTAACGAAATCGACCCCAATGTTTTTATAAAAAGAAGTTGTTTTTCCTGGTTGGATGTTGTCGAAAAAAGCCTTTGGCAATAATAAAGACAACAAACTTATGGCTAAAAGAATAAAAAATAATTTTAGGCTAATATGACTGTAACAAAATATTGAAATGGGAATAAGATTTAAAGCAGACCAAAACAGGTTTGCGATCATGTTATACCAGGCTACTGTGTTTTTGATCTTTTTCGTGTCTTTTTTTTGATCGGGATGCATGATTACAACGTTTCCTTTAAGCAAAGGATTCATCAATCCAATCAAACTCTTCCCAGGTCTCCACGGAACAACGTCCAAATGGTCATCGGAACACAAAGTTTATAAAGAATTTATATAGTAGTAATTTAGCCGGCTACAAAATAACGCTCAAATGAAAAAAATTGTATCAGCTCTTTTCCTCCTGCTTCCCTTACTGGCTCTTTCACAAAATAACCTGCCTGCCGGCAAGACAGGAATGATCCCTGAGTTGCTATGGAAACTTGGAAGAGTGAATGGACTTGGCATTTCAAAAGACGGAAAATATGTGGTGTACTCAGTCAGTACGCCAGATATTGACGAAAATAGGATGAAAACGAAATCCTACATAATTCCCGTAACAGGTGGCACTGCAACAGGAATCAATAATACTGATAGTTTACTAAACGATAAAAATCTTTCACCTGACGGAAACTATTTATTAAGTAATAAGGAAGTAAAAGAAAAAAAAGTTTTTGGCAGCGACTATTATCCTGAGCTGGCAAAATCAAATGCATATATTTTTGATAACCTCGATCAGCGGCACTGGGATACCTGGGAAGATGGAAAATTTGATCATGTATTTGTAACGCCTGCTGGTAAATCGCAGGAAGAAAAAGATATTATGGCCGGTGAACCCTACGATTGTCCGCAAAAACCATTTGGCGGTGACGAAGATTATGTCTGGAATCCCGATGGAAAACACGTGATCTATGTAACAAAGAAAAAATTTGGAAAGGATTATGCATCGAGCACAAACACCGATCTGTATGAGTATGATCTTTCAACGGGTATAACAAAAGATCTGACCGAAGGCAGAAAGGGATACGACGTCAATCCATCTTTCAGCAAAGATGGAACGCTTGCCTGGCTTAGCATGGAAACGGATGGTTATGAAGCCGACAAACAGGATATTGTTGCTTCAACGGGATTGGGTGTCATGAATCTTACGAAGCAGAGAGACGACATTAATGTTGAAGACTACAAATGGAGTGAAGATGGCAGAAATATTTTTTTCCGGGCGGCGATCAATGGCACTGAGCAATTGTTTGAAGTAGACTATACCGGCGCTACACAAAAACTTCCCGATATACGACAGATAACAATGGGGGACTTTGATATTACCGGTATTGTTGGTCAGACCGGAAATGTATTGATCGTTTCAAGAACAGATATGAATCATGCAGTTGAACTATATGCTGTGGATATAGGGAACGGCAATATGAAAAAGTTAACGTATGTAAACGATTCCATTTACAATTCTATTAGCACCTGTAAAACTGAACGACGTTGGATCACCACAACTGATAACAAGAAAATGCTGGCCTGGGTCATTTACCCTCCGGATTTTGATTCCAGTAAAAAATATCCAACGCTTTTGTATTGCCAGGGCGGTCCGCAGTCCGCATTGACTCAATTTTATTCTTTCAGGTGGAATTTTCAACTGATGGCTTCGCAGGGGTATATCGTTGTTGCACCCAACAGGAGAGGAATGCCGGGTCATGGGACCAAATGGAATGAACAGATCAGTAAGGATTGGGGTGGGCAGGTGATGAAAGATTATTTATCGGCAATAGATGCTGTGAGTAAAGAAAAATTTGTTGACAAAGAACGGTTAGGTTGCGTGGGAGCAAGCTATGGCGGTTATTCTGTGTACATGCTTGCCGGTATTCATAACAATCGGTTTAAAACATTTATCGCTCACGATGGAGTGTTTGACCTGAAGAGCTGGTATGGAACTACAGAAGAATTGTGGTTTGCCAATTGGGACATTGGGGGACCCTACTGGGACAAAAACAATGTTGCTGCTCAAAAAAGTTATGCGCAGTTTTCTCCCAGCAATTTTGTTGACAAATGGAATACGCCGATTATGATCATACAAGGCGGAAAAGATTTTCGTGTGCCCATTGAACAGGGCTTGCAGGCTTTCCAGGCCGCACAGTTGAAAGGAATAAAAAGCAAACTGCTGTATTTGCCGGACGAGAATCATTGGGTATCGAGTGCACAAAATGCATTGGTGTGGCAGCATGAGTTTTTTAAGTGGCTTGATGAAACTTTGCCGGCAAAAGAAAAAAAGAGCAGTGAAGATAAAAAGGCGTTTTAGCTGAAGAGTCAGAATTCTTAGTATTGAGATATTTTTGAATTGCTGCCTCAGGGTATCATAATGTCCACCACCGAATTTCTAAAATATCAAATCAAAAAAATCCATCAATTTGTCCGGTCCGTTTTCACCGGAACGTCTTAATAAAAATCATTTACTCACAAAATTTATTTTTATGACAACGCAGGAAGTCGCTGATCGTTTAGTTACTCTTTGCCGCCAGGGCCAGATTCAGCAGGCGGGGCAGGAGTTGTATTGAGAAAATATAGTCAGCATTGAACCCCCTCATGCGCCGATCCCACGGGCAGAAGGATTTAAGGCTGTAATTGAAAAGGGCCGGCATTTTGCAACTATGATAGAGGCCCGTCATGGTGGTTCAGTCAGCGATCCGATCGTTTCCGGAAATTATTTTACAACTGGATGGACCATGGATGTCACCATGAAAGGAATGGGCAGGGCTTCTTTACAGGAAGTTTGCGTTTACAGGGTTGAGGAAGGCAAAATAGTTTGGGAAGAATTCTTTTACTGATCAACGATGTTGAATATTGAGCATTGATGATCGAACATTATGAACAGGTGATCATTGCCCGGGTCATTTAATGTGTTTGTCTGGCCCCGAAGATCAGGCTTCCTATTCTCACCATCGTACTTCCTTCTTCAATGGCAATGTGATAATCTCCGCTCATACCCATGGAGAGAGTTATGAGTTGTGAGTTATGAGTTATGAGTTTGCCAAAGAGTGATTTTAAGTACTGGAATTCTTTTCTCAGTTTTTCCAAATCATCAGTGAAAGAGGCCATGCCCATTAACCCTCTGATGCGAATGTTTGCAAGTGATAAGGTGCTCATATTGTCCATGATCTGCGCTAATTCGCGTTGATCAAATCCAAATTTTGTTTCTTCCTGTGCAATATGAACCTGGAGTAAACAATCAATGATGCGGTTATTTCTTTGTGCCTGTTTATTTATTTCCTGGAGCAACTTTAAACTATCAACACTTTGGACCAGGTGGATGAATGAAGCGATTTGTTTTACTTTATTAGTTTGCAAATGCCCGATAAAATGCCAGCGAATATCTTTTGGCAGATGTAATTGTTTTTCAGCTAATTCCTGTACATAGTTCTCCCCGAAATCTCTTTGTCCAAGGTCATAGACTTCTTTTATTTCTGCAATTGATTTTGTTTTGGAAACGGCGACAAGTGTAACTTGATGAGAATCCAGGTCAGCGATGATTTGTTTGTATGCAACTTTATTTACCGGCATGGCCTCACCCTCCATCTCCCTCTCCAAAAGAGAGGGAGGGGTTCTTTATAACTTTATTGTACAATATATCTACCACTTGAGCCATAGAATAAAAGTTCAACTAAGAAGGTCAGCCTTTCTTTATGGAACGATAGGGATTGGCTGTCACTGCAATATCGCCCTGCTGATCACGATCCTTTGCACTTCACTGGTGCCTTCGTATATCTGTGTGATCTTCGCGTCGCGCATCAATCGCTCCACATGATATTCCTTTACAAAACCATAGCCACCGTGAATTTGTACCGCTTCAACGGTTGTCCACATCGCGGTTTCCGATGCGAACACTTTTGCCATTGAAGAACTGATGCCGTAATCCAGGCCATTGTCTTTTTCCCAGGCGGCTTTCAAACAAAGTAGTCTTGCTGCCTCAATCCTTGTTGCCATGTCGGCAAGCTTGAAAGCAATCGCCTGGTGATTCATGATCTCTGTACCAAATGCTTTTCTTTCTTTCGAATATTTTACCGACAATTCATAAGCGCCACTTGCAATTCCCAATGCCTGTGATGCAATACCGATTCGGCCACCGGCCAGAGTTTTCATGGCAAACTTGAAACCAAAGCCATTTTCACCAATTTGATTTTCCTTCGGCACTTTTACATCATTGAACATGATAGAATGAGTATCACTTCCCCGAATTCCCAATTTGTTTTCCTTGGCTGCAACGGTTACACCGGGCCAGTTTTTTTCTACAATAAACGTGTTGATGCCTCTCGATTTTTTTGATCGATCCGTTTGCGCCATTACGAGATATACGGATGCTGTGCCACCATTCGTGATCCAGTTTTTTGTACCATTCAATAAATAATGATCGCCTTTATCTTCAGCTATTGTTTTTTGCGATGTCGCATCGCTGCCTGCTTCCGGCTCACTTAGTAAAAATGCACCGATATATAATTCGCCATCTTTTTTCCCTTGCGCCAATGGAACCAGGTATTTTTGTTTTTGTTCTTCGGTACCAAATTCCTGGAGACCGTAACAAACCAGGCTGTTGTTTACACTCATGCACACGCTGGTACTTGCATCGATCTTGCTGATCTCTTCCATGGCCAGCACATAACTTACCGTATCCATTCCCGCACCACCATATTCCGGGTTTACCATCATTCCTAAAAAACCAAGATCAGCGAGTTTTAAAACCTGTTCACGCGGAAATTTTTGTTTCTCATCGCGCTCAATTACACCGGGCAGACACTCTGTTTGAGCAAAATCTCTTGCTGCTTTTTGGATCATTAACTGCTCTTCACTCAATTGAAATAACATGTGGCTTTATTTACGGCCGCAAAGATAGTGCAAGAGATGATAGTGGACAGATGACAGATGATAGTTGTAAAAATGAAAAACGAGGATGTTTCCCCCTAACTGATCACCCAGGCCAATACCAGGTGTTCGAAATAGCTGTAGTGAATTAATAATGGTTGGTTGTTTTTAAGAAATAAACAGCTGATCGTTTCAGATCCTTCATTTTGTCCTTCCAGTTGAATATGTCTTCGGAAATCTACTCCGCCATCGCCATACCATTTATAAACCGATTCTTTGCAGCACCATAGAAGAGTCGTGAGTCGTAAGTCGTGAAACGATTTAGAATTGAAAATTCCTTGTTCTTTCTTAGTCAAAAACTTCTCCATTATTCTTCCCGCTTTTCCGGATGGAATTTCTATATCAATCCCTACACGCTGATTGCTGCTTACGATGGCGGCAGCATAGTCACCGCAATGAGAAATGGAAAAATGATACTGTTCACCAGGCAGGTAAGGTTTCCGGGTATCGGCAATTTTAATCAGTTCATAAGGAAAACCCGGGAATAAGAATTGCAATAAAAACCGCCCCGCCAGGTGCTGCAATCGCTTGTGAGGGTGGGTAACTTCTTTTTGAAGAGGCACATTGCTGAGAAAAAATTCCTCCGTCTCTTCGATCTTCCAAATGCCCAGCCTCGTGGTCTCGTTAATTTGATGTTGAAAAAAAATCGGCACGAATACAATTTAAGATTTAAAATTGCAGACTTTTAATTATAGTTCTGAGTTCTGGACCCGATAACTGTCGGGTCTAAGTTCTGTAGTTCTGGCAAACACTCCAAATTAT
>JBIOGV010000235.1:0-5783 GCA_044448365.1 Chitinophagales bacterium | reverse complement strand
TACTTCGCCGCCACGTCTCCTTGCGCCAAGTAATGTGTGATACGGGACGCGGAGTTTTGATACTGATTACTTTACAATAAACTATAGCTCGGAAGGTATTTGCAACAGCAGAAAAACCATTTCAAATTTTATAGCTAATTATTAAATTTGATAACCAAATTTTTTTTATGAGAATGTTATTGCCCCTGGGCAAGACTGTAAACGCGTTTGTCCCCCCACATGTTTAATAGTTCAAGAGAGCAGATCTTGAAGTTGCCACTCATGCTAACATAAAGACCAATAACATCCTGCTGGTTCAATTCATCATCGTCTAAACTTTCAAAACGAACATTGTATTGATTAACGAGGTTGGTATAAACGGAACCCGTAGGCCAAACCTGTGTGCCGCGGTTGCTGATATTAATGAGTTTGAATTTTACACCTGCATGCCGCTGACATTTTTTTGCGATCTCACCCGGTTGTTCCTCGGACTCAATGAAAAAATCAACACCTACAATTTTTTCGATTATCGTTTCTTTTGATATCATCATTGGATTTTTCAAAAGTTTGAATGGAGTAGGAGTACCCGGCATGTTCGGAATAACCTCTTTTGCGTTTGTTTTTGGCCTTTTGCCAAAATTATTCATGATGGCTTCTGCAAATTGCATAGTGTTGGAAGCAGGTTTTGTTTTATCTCCAAAATCGCCTGTATGAACTCCGCTTTCTAAAGTATACAGTAATGCGTTCTCAATAACACCGGCATTTTCCGTAAGACCTACATGACGAAGCATGGAGAGCCCGCTTAATAATAATGCAGTTGGATTAGCAATATTTTTTCCTGCAATATCAGGAGCTGTTCCATGGACTGCTTCAAAAATCGAAATATAATCACCGATATTCGCGGAAGGTGCAAAACCAAGACCACCGACCAACCCGGCGCAGAGATCACTGACAATATCTCCCTGCAGATTTGTAAGAACAACCATATCAAAATGATCAGGTCTTGTGACCAGTTTCATACACAGATCATCAACGATCACATCATCGGCTTTCAGTTCAGGATATTTTTTTGCTACTTCATAAAAGCATTCCAAAAACAAACCGTCCGTTATTTTCATTATGTTGGCCTTGTGACCGCAGGTGATTCTCCACGAATTTTTCATTTTGGCCATTTCAAAAGCATAACGAATTACCTGCAAACTCCCGGGTCTTGTAATAAAGCGACGGCTTAGGGCGACATCGTATGTAAGCATATGTTCAATTCCACCATAAGTGTCTTCTATGTTTTCCCGTACAACAGTGATATCAACCGGGATGCCCGCTTTGCTGAATACAGTGTCCACACCATGCAGGGTTTGAAAAGTTCTTATATTGGCATAAGTATTCCAGGTCTTTCTTGCCGTAACGTTTATACTTTTTACACCTTTGCCTTTTGGGGTTTCCATGGGTCCTTTAAAAAGAAGACCCAACGTTTCGATGGTCTGTTTCGCCTCCGGGGTCATTCCATTATTATAGCCTTTATCAAATACCCATTTGCCCATTTCAACAAAGTCATATTCCAGGGGAACTTTGTTTGCTTCAAAGATCATTAGAACCGCATCCATTATTTCAGGGCCAATTCCATCACCTTTGGCTACAGCTATTTTCATACTATCAGTTTCAAAAATTAAGATGTGAAAATAGGAAAATATCAATGAGAGATAACGAAAGGCTTGCTTACGAAATTGATAAGAATCATTTTCAAATCAAAGCTCTTCACATTTTCAAATTGTTTTTCTACTTTTACGTAAACGCATTTAATGACGAGCATGATCTCAGAGGGAGTCGAGGTAAGCGTTGAAACGTTTTACCAGCCTGATTACAGCAATCCCCTGCAATCAGAGTTTATGTTTGCATACCGCATCACCATAGAGAATCATAACTCATTTCCTGTAAAACTTCATCGCCGCCACTGGAATATTTTTGATAGTAATGGCAGCTACCGCGAAGTAGAAGGCGAAGGTGTGGTCGGTGTTCAACCTGTATTACAACCGGGAGAACGGTACCAATATGTAAGTGGCTGCAATCTTCGCACAGAGATGGGCAAGATGCGTGGAACTTATCAAATGGAAAATCTCAATAACAAAAAGATACTTGAAGTAAATATCCCGGAATTTGAAATGATCGTTCCCTTCAAGACCAACTAATATTTATATATTAGTTCGTATTTCACAAGAATTTTATAAATAATTGTATTAAACGGGGCAATATTCAGCATTGTTTCGTAGTTTTATGCATTAGCAATTCCCTTCTCCCGGTTTTCATTCCATCGAATGGTCTTGTAACATCGAATCAAAAATAATTTTTAAAACGGTTAATTTAATATTGCCGTCAAAAAAACTTTAATGCCTAAAGTAACATTCAACAATAAGAGCACCGCTTTTTTTACTGCTCTTAAATCAGAAGTAGAAAAATATTTTCGTCAGCAAAAAATAAAAAAAACGGGTAACTGGAAACTGTATATAAAAACAGGAATACTTATTCCT
Organism: Chitinophagales bacterium; assembly: GCA_044448365.1. GTDB lineage: Bacteria > Bacteroidota > Bacteroidia > Chitinophagales > Chitinophagaceae > VBAU01. The sequence goes on along the minus strand of JBIOGV010000235.1, from coordinate 3,279 downwards.
TCGGCAATTGGCTTATATCTTTCTCTTATGCTTTTTCCAATTCCGGGCCTGGTAGCCCTTGTCTTGTGCGGTATTCTTGGTTTTGTATTAGCAAGTATTGGATTTAATGTGATGCATGATGCCTGCCATGGCAGTTATTCAAGCAGAAAATGGGTGAATGAAACTTTCGGCCATTCGCTCAATGCACTGGGGGGAAATGCTTTCATCTGGAAATTCAAACATAACGTTATTCATCACACCTATACAAATATTGATGGGATGGATGATGATATTGCTAAAAGTCCATTGATGCGTCAATGCTTTACACAAAAATGGGTACCTGCTCACCGGTTCCAGCATATTTACGTTGTACTTGTTTATGCGATCTCGTCTTTTGCCTGGGTTTTTATGATGGATTTTAATAAATACTTCAAACGAAAAATTATTAATACGCCGTTACAAAAAATGAGTATCAGGGAACATTTTGTTTTCTGGTTGAGTAAGGTGTTTTATGTATTCTTTTACATACTTGTCCCCGTGTATTTCGTCGGTTGGGGACCCTGGGCTCTTGGTTTTGCTGTTATGCATCTTGCAATGGGATTTACATTGGCCATTGTTTTTCAGTTAGCGCATGTTGTGGAACATACAGAATTTGAATTTGCTAAAATAGATCCTAAGATAATTGAAAGTGAATGGGCCATTTACCAGGTAAAGACGACGGCTAATTTTGCGCCACGCAATAAGATCATTTCCTGGTTTGTAGGCGGACTCAATTTCCAGATCGAACATCATTTATTTCCCCGCGTCAGTCATGTTCATTATCCGGCACTTAGTAAGATTGTAAAAGAAACCTGCGCTAAATTCAATTTGCCCTACAACGAATACCCGACTATGATCGCCGCTATTGTTTCTCATTTCCGAATGATGAGATTACTTGGGAAAAGACCAAAACTGGCGATCGCCAATTAATAAATCAGTGATCGGGAATACCAATTAATTGATATGCAGGTTCTGAAAACCTGCATAATTTTTTTGGAGAAAACGAATCGTCATTCACTGACTGGTTGTTCTCAACAAAATGGGTCATTCCTTTCTATTTTGGTTTATATTTTGCTTCTGTCAATATTTTTCTGGATGGAGTGTTCATTATTTCAGTTGGTTTCAGAGAGGAGTTTTCATCAGCAAATTTTTTTACGATCTGCCATCCCACCCACTGACCAATATTTCCGGGAGAGGCGCCTCCCATTTCCTGGGTTGTCGGAGATTCTCCTATATAATTTTGAATTATGTCAGGCTCGATTGTTTCAAGATTTTCCTTAGTAACAAAATAATTCCAGATCATTCCTTCATTTGACCGGCACCAGTCTATTTGTTTTTGTGTATACCCTGTTTTTAAAGAATCGGGAGTTCCGGGTAAAAATTTGTCGAGTAACCACCATTGCTTTCCCTTTTCGATCATTTGTTCTATCAGCGGTCTGCCATTGCTTTTATCCGGGAAAAGATCATCTGTGATCAATTTCATCGCATCAGGAACGATATATTCTTTTTCAAAACGCCGGCTGCGATATAAAGGAGCGACATTATCAATAAAATATGGGGCCTGGTAAAGAGAAAAATTTGCGCCCAGGTAAAACTGGAGGCTGATGCCTAAAAAGTCGGGGCCTAAAAAATCAGTAGAATAATCTCCGTTCTCCATTTTGGCCATGGCGTCTATAGGTCCGATCAATGTTATAATTTTTGGGATGGAGTATGATGGGAAATAATATTTTACAAATTGAAAACTTCTCTCCAGCCCATTTTTAATATCATTTACATCCTTATATTTTTTTTTGGCAGCTTCATAAATAAACCTGTTTACTGAAACAAAGCGCCTGATCTCTTTTTCAAGAATTGCAGCGCTATCCGGCAATCCAAGCACTCCGCCAAAAAATACGGGCGTGAACGAGGGATATGTTTGCTGAAGAGGATAAAGTTCTTTTGAAACTTCATTTGTGTCAATCAAAAAAAGATCGTTTTCAAATCGACGCACCTCAAGATTTACTTTGATGCCTGACACATCCGGGATGCGGCTTTTGTTATTGCAATTAAATAACAATATTGAAAGTGACAGGACAACAAGAATCTTTTTCATAGCCATTAAACGATAGCTGGGTTTAAATGTTGTGACGAAGATAAGAAGCGATGACGGATGGCAAATGCAAGATGACGGTCATGCCAACGGCCATCCTTTCTTAACTTTGCATCATGAAGATCGCATTAGCGCAACAGAACTACCATATTGGAAATTTTGAAAAAAATGTACAAAAGATCATTGACGGCATATCATGGGCAAAAAAACAAAACGCGGATCTTGTCGTTTTTTCTGAACTCTGCATCTGCGGCTATCCTCCCCGGGATTTTCTTGAGTTCAACGATTTTATCGATAAGTGCTATGAGTCTGTTGATATCATACGGCAACATGCAGACAGTATTGGGGTGCTCATAGGCAGTCCTGCACGTAACGCTCAATTGGAAGGAAAGGATCTTTTTAATGCTGTTTTTCTTTTGTATGAAAAAGAAATAAAATCAGAAATACATAAAACGCTTTTACCGAATTATGATGTGTTTGATGAATACCGCTACTTTGAACCGGCTTATGAATGGAAAGTAATGGAATTTAAAGGAAAGAAATTAGCCGTTACGATTTGTGAAGATGTCTGGAATATGGGAGATAATCCGCTCTACCGGGTTACACCGATGGAGCAATTAATGCCATTCAGGCCTGATGTAATGATCAATCTTTCTGCCTCGCCCTATAATTATGCCCAGGATATAGTTCGAAACAGCATTGTAAAGGCTCATGTGCTTAAATACAAAATGCCCATGTTGTATTGCAATGCGGTAGGGGCCCAGACTGAAATTGTTTTTGACGGCGGAAGTTTGATATACGACGTTAATGGATGTAAGATCAAAGAGATGAAATATTTTGAAGAAGACTACCAGGTTTTTGATCTCGATGAGCTAATGGCCCCCTCCGGCTCTCCCAAAGGGGGAGAATCCAACGCACAAAGCCAGCGTTTGGAAAATGCTTCAAACAAAAAAGAAATTCCAGCAGGTGAGGCTTTGCAGCAGAGCAAAGTCTCCACCGTCGGGGGAGATTCAGAGGGGGCTGGAGAACCTTATTATTATTCTGCTTTTGATGTGGGCCGTGATATGGATACTCTTGAATACCTGGTAGGAGAAAAGAATATCGATGAGATCTATCATGCCATTATTCTCGGCATAAAGGATTATTTCAGTAAGATGGGCTTTACCAAAGCC
>JBIOGV010000234.1:0-5784 GCA_044448365.1 Chitinophagales bacterium | reverse complement strand
TTTTATCTGCATTTCTTTGGAATGAAAATGCAGCAATGCCATCCTGTCGAGAATCATGTAAACAAGAAAACCAAGTGCCACAACAGCAAGTATGACATCTGAATTATAATATTTCTTGCCGAGTGTTAGAGATTGAGGCAACAGATCGAAAAAACTTACTGCGATAACCGCACCGGCACTGAAACCCAAAATTAAATGCTGTTTATCCTTAAAACGTAAAGCAAACAATCCCCCCAGCAATGTTGAAAAAAAAGTTATAATAGTGAATGTAATAACCATATATTCAGCCTGTCTGTTTTTTTAGAATTTCCGGGTGCATTACGCAGCACCAATAAAGGCATAATGATTTTCAAGGTAGTACTTTGAGGCCGGTTTGAATCATGCTTTTTATTGCATAGAAAAATTTTGTTTAAGGAAGGTACGGTGTTAGCATCCAGGCCATTTTCTCATGTTGCTCCATGATCTTTGTCAAAAGGTCTATGGCGCCTGTATCTTTTAGTTTTCAACTGTGCCAATATCTTTTCGTATGATACGTAGAATCGTTTCATGATCCTCTGTAAGATTTTTCACCTGTTCAACCTGGTTGGTTGTATAATCCTCTTCTTCTAGATTGGTAAGCTTTAAAAAATCTTTAAGCCGGTTCTCAGCATAATGACCGATCATCCGGGTACGTTCGGCAATTTCATCGATCATTTCTGCCAGTTCTTCAAATTGCCTTTCATAAAATTTATGCATCTCCATAAAATTGTCAACTTCATAATTTCAGTGATAACTTCGTGTTTTTGTGTAAAGAATATGCTCATCAGCTAATAGTCTATTCAGTCTTTCAGCAATCGACCTGGTATTCTTATCGGTGACACCGATCTTTGCCTTCATAAAAAATATTTTATTGAAGGCACAAATGACAAGAGTATAAAAAATGAAACCAAAGCTAACGGTTGCGTACACGCCAAGTTAAAATAATAAACGCAGGTATTTCCGGGAGAATTAAGCTATCGGTGATCTTTCTCTAAGAAAGCCACTAAGCTAAGAAGTCATAACTATGTTTTGGGAGCTTTGCTTTTTATCAGGCTTTGAATGTTTTGTAACTGCGCAGTAATAAGAGCATTCTTGGTCTTCTTCAACATGTTATCAATCTTAATCAACATGTCAGAATAATCACCATCAGGAGCAACGTCATTAATTAGTCTTGGAAAAAAATCATTTAACCCATCGCTATAACTGATTAAAGCCCTGTCAGTAAATCTGTCTTCATAATTAATATGTTCGAGATATAAACTATAATTATTAATTAAGATATTTTTATTCTTCTTAACTACATCAACAACCTGAGCCTCATTGGGATCATCTGCACTCTTGATAATACTTTGGTTGCTGGTTTCTATGTAATAAATTTGAAGGGCCAACCCAAATTTTTCTATTTCAACTAATTCAAGGGGGTACTGATATTTATCACTTCGGTCTGTTCCTCTATATGCATCTACCAATTGTCTATATTGCTCAAATAACTTACTTGTAAATTCTTTACGGTGTTCTAAACCCAACTGATTGTCATTTGCAACAATTGAAAAATTAATCGTATCGACAATTTTTTTAAAAACTGGAGCTGTATTCCGATTGTCAAGATTGGGTAATTCTTTATTGTTATATTTTAACGAAGTTAATTCTTCATTAACAGTTTCATAGTCGTCAGGTGTCCAGTATTTTTTTTCCATGGGAAATGCACCGGAACTTTTTCCACCTCCGCAGTTCTCAAAAACTATTGACAGAAAAAATAAACTAATGAGAAAATGAAATTTTTTCATGAAGTTTTTATCAAATATAAAATATTTTATTCTTTATTTCCAAGATGAATAAGTGGTTCAGAAAATGCCTCTAGCGCATGCAGCAAGCTGTCTACTTTCATCTCCCATTTCTTTTGTTCCTGCAATACGTAGCTATGATAAGAATCCTCATCATATTCGTTTTGCATTTCATTTTCAACTTTATAATATTTTATATTCAGTTTTTCAACCATGCCATTAGTGATACTGTTCATTCTTTCAGAAATTTCTTTTCGCAAAAGACGAGCGCAATATTCGGCAATATGAAAATGATAAAGTTCATGTCTTAGCAGGTCCGGATTTCTTATATCCTGTGCAAAGACATAAGATCTTGAAGGATGAAAATATGTAGTGATCACAATATTGCCATTATTTAAATAGTGGATTCTTCTGTCATCTTTAATAAATGCAAATTCCGAAACTCCATTTAACGTCAAACCTGGTCGTTTAAATGCTTTGAAATCATAAAAACTGATTTTCTTCCATTGTGAATAGGGGACCGGTTTACTGTAACTAATATAGTTGACATCAAAAAGAATTGCAATAGATAAAAGTATTACTCCAGCTCCAGAAAAGATTATTGCAAATTTCATTTCTTTTTTATTAAAGTCAGTAGAAATAATATGGAGGCTAGAAAAAAATTGGATGCGAGAATTGCAATAAAAAAATCTAACCCAAAATAATCATTATCAAGCATGATAAATTTATAGTAGCAGTAAGAAAAAATTGTAATGAGAACAACAAATAAAATATTGCAGATTGTGTATTGCAAATAATTTAACCGGGTATCAAATTTATTTTTAAAAATAAAATAGTAACTAAAAAATAATAAAGAATACAAAGCAGCGTAGTATAAAAAAGGATGGCTTACAGCATAAATAAATATGGAAGAAAATTTAATTACAGAGAATGAAAAAAAACTCCAAATAAGAAGCAATATTAGTTTATCTTTTTTGAATGAAATTGTCACAACACCTGCAAAATAAATAAAAGAACAAGATATTGTCAACTACTGATACTTTTTTCAGTTCGAATCTCCCTGAATTGTTTTGTAGACGATCCTGAAATAAAAAGTATCCTGATATTGATGCCCGCATAAAATAATAAATAGGGTTGTTGCATCACGGAAAACGGCAGCATTAAGAAATTATCATAGCTTTAAAGAACAAACAATCCCGTTAATAAATTTTTTATGACTCGCAATCGATTCTTCGCCGCCTCTCTGCTGTTTTTATTATTTACAAATACAAATGTTACTGCTCAAAAAATAACGATGCTTCCCCGTTCTGTGCCGGAGGCGGAAGGCGTGTCGTCCAACGATATCATTCAATTCCTCGATGCAACTGCAAAAAGCAAAACAGAATTTCACAGCTTTATGTTATTACGGCACGGAAAAGTAATTGCAGAAGGCTGGTGGAATCCTTATCGCTCCGACCTGAAACATACTCTTTATTCCTGCAGTAAGAGTTTTACAGCTACGGCAATTGGTTTTGCCGTGCAGGAGAAAAAACTTTCTTTGGATGATAAAGTGATCTCCTTTTTTCCCAATGATCTGCCTGACACCATGAGCAAGTTTCTTTCAGAACTTACTGTGAAAGATGTTTTGATCATGTCTGATGGAATGGAACCGGATCCTTCATTTGCTGTTGCTTCAAAAGATACAAACTGGATCAAGGGCTTTTTATCAACTCCAATATTACATAAGCCAGGAACAGTCTTTCTGTACAATTCCTTAGGCACTTACATGCTTTCTGCCATTGTTCAGAAAGTAACAGGACAAAAAACACTGGATTATCTAAAACCAAGACTATTCGATGTGCTGGGTATAAATGGCATGGATTGGGAAACCGATTTACAGGGGATCAATACCGGGGGCTGGGGATTAAGAGTGAAAACAGAGGACATGGCCAGGTTTGCCGAATTGTTTTTGCAAAAAGGTAAATGGAATGGCAAACAATTGATACCTGCATCGTGGGTGGAAGAAGCCAGCACAATGAAGATCATGCAGGATCCCAATGCGCCACAGTCAAGAAAAGATTCCAGCGACTGGCTGCAGGGATATTGTTACCAGATGTGGCGGTGCAGGCACAATGCATTTCGCGGTGATGGCGCTTATGGGCAATTCATGATCGTAATGCCCGATCAGGATGCAGTACTGGCCATAACAGCAGAGACAGCCGATATGCAGGAAGGGATCAATCTTGTTTGGCGGTATCTATTGCCGGCTTTTAAAGAAACCAAATTACCTGCAGATGGGGCTGCCGTTGAAAGATTGAAAGAAAAAATCAAAACACTTGCTTTGCCGGTAGCCCAAAAGAATATGAGATCATCTACTACAACAATCAACGGAAAGATCTTTACTGCTTCACCCAATGCTCTGCATTTGCAAACTATTTCTTTTAACTTTTCAAATGATCTTTGTAAAGTAAAATTTCAAACAGATGAGGCAAGCTATCCGATCAGTTTTGGTGCGGGCAAATGGCAAACCGGAGAAACCAATATGCCCGGACCTTCATTGTCAGGGAGTGCCATTGAAAATACCAGCATGATCTACCCGGCAAAGATTGCCGCCAGTTATACATGGAAAGATGCCAATACATTGGAATTGGTATTACGTTATATTGAAAGCCCCCATTCAGAAACATTGACCTGTGATTTTCATGATAATAAACTTACCATAGAGGCAATGAAAAGCCTGGATTTCGGGAAGAATAAAATAGTAATGGAAGCGGAGTAGATAATGGAACTATCTAAAAAAAGTTACGTGAAAGAGTTGAAAAAGTAACTCACTCATGTTTAAAAAAAAGATTATTGCTTTAATTCTCGTTAGTTGTTCAATTAATTGTGTGCATTCCCAGGATCTTGCGGGTCCTGATACTGTCTCTGTTCTTTCAGGTAAATTAGTGTTGAAAGGTTTAATATGGTTTCCCGCCAGTACCGGTAAATTTCCGGCAATTATTTTTTGTCATGGAAGTTATGAGGATTCAGATACAGCACATGACCCACTAAGGGAAACTTCATTGCTGGGGCATGTCTTTGCGTCTAAAGGATATATTTTTTTTGTTCTTTTTCGAAGAGGAGTTGCTCTTTCAGGAAGAGAGGGGGTGAACAGTACAGTTTTAATGAATAATGCCCTTAAAGAAAAAGGACAGGAAGCGCGGAATAGAGTACAATTGCAGCAACTTGAAGGGGATCAGTTAAAGGACATGATTTCAGGCATTCGTTTCCTGGAAAAAACAAAGGGAGTGGATAAAAATCGCATGGCAATCATGGGTCATTCCTTTGGAGCCTCACTTTCGCTGCTCGTTGCAGAACACCGGCAAAACGTAAAGGCTGTAGTCGCCTTTAGCCCCGGGGGCTATAGTTGGGACCACTCTTTTCAACTCCGTGTACGGTTGATAGCCGCGGCAAAAAATATATCGGCTCCTGTCATGATCATTCACGCCCGAAATGATTATTCAATAAATCCCGGCCGGGTTCTTGACAGCATGATGAATCAGAATAAGAAATCACACGAATTAAAAATCTATCCTGATTCCGGGAAATCTCCAGATGAAGGCCACAATTTAATCTTTAAAAATATCAATACATGGAAAACAGATGTATTTGAATTTCTTGATAAAACCCTGAGGCATTGAATTCAACACTTCCGTTAGAAAATAGAATCCTAATCGGCATTTTTAAACATTAATAAAAAATTGATTTTACAAAACATTTATCGTAATATTGCAATATTAAATTCAAGAAATGGGAGCTACAAAAACAGAGCATTTCACCCAAAAACAAAATGCCATCGCGACACTGACTAAAGCGTTGGGACACCCCGCAAGGGTTGCTATCATGGAATACCTTATGAAGGTGGATGCCTGTATTTGCGGTGATATTGTAAATGAATTGCCCCTGGCACAGCCCACAATATCACAACACTTAAAAGAGTTAAAAAATGCCGGGCTGATAAAAG
>JBIOGV010000233.1:0-5800 GCA_044448365.1 Chitinophagales bacterium | reverse complement strand
CCGGTTCGGGAAATATCGATGCGCTCTTTTATAACCTGCAGAAAATACATAAACCGGAGGATATGAAATTATGTATTTCCACTTTAAAAGGCTTTCAGGTCTTTAGACTTTCGGAAATCCTTTATTTGGAAGCGGTAAGCAGTTATACCATTTTCCATATGGTGAACGGCCATCAAATCACCACATCCCGATCAATCATAGATTACGAACTGATGTTGGAAGACAATTTATTTTGCCGTATTCATAAATCATATATCATCAATCTGACACATGTGCTGGAATATAAAAAAGGGGAAGGAGGTGTTGTTCGTTTAACCAATGGTAAAGAAGTGGAAGTATCGAGGAGAAAAAAAGAAATCTTTCTTGTCCGGATTAAAGATTTGTTTAAGATGTAATCAGTTGTTAGGTTTTGAATTGCCCGGATCAATAAAACATATCAAAAATTAGGTATTTCCGTCACTAATTCCTCTGTAACCCACCACAAAGCGGGATTTCATATTTTGTATAGGGGAAGTAACCTATCAACGATAGATGCGTGTTCTCTGCAGAGTACATTCATTACCACAGTATTTAACATTTTCTTTCACTATTCTTTCAAGCAATTTTCTCAACTCTGTTGCCCGCTGTAATTCAGATATATAGTCTTCTTCAACGCCTCCTGCTTTCAATTCAAATAGCTTCTTTAGGATCTTTTTTAACGCGTTGTTGCGGCGCAACTCCTGCTCATTAGTGAGAAGGAGGATACACCAGTTTTTCACAATGAATTTAAGTTCCTCTTCGTGATAATTTCTTAACTGTAAGATATCAGCAAGTTTGGTGAACGACAACCCCTCTGCAACTTTACGGTTATTATTGTATTGATTTTTCAGAATGTTGGCATAGGCCACACTAAGGTCAGTTGCATCAAACCTCACTGGCTTTTTTTGTAATACCAGCTCCAGCCTCGAATCAGCAAGCTTCTTTAAAACGGAAACAGGGCTTCTGTATCCCTTGATGGTTTTTATTTTCAGCAGCTCTGTTTCAGCGAGTTTTTTCTGTTCCTCGCGAATTGAGCGAAACCCTGAATGATGATAGGTCCAGAATGCCCCTGATTTTATACCCTCGATGTTCTCTTTTCCTATCTGATAGGGGTCAACACTGAATCGATTTAAATGGTAAACTCCGCTATGCAACTTCAGAACCTGTTCAAAAATGTACTGCGATTCGCCACCACGGTAAGCGGGAAAAACATTTAACCCGATTCTACCACTGTCAAACAATATCCATGAACCAGCATATGCTATTGGCAGTCCATTTTTAAAGGCCACATATCCCATATAGCTGTCAATAGGATGTCTCCGTATAGGAACCATACTCATCAGAGCCACCGAAAGACCTCGTGGCAACCTGTAATAAGAAACTAGGCAGGCAGCAGTAAAAGTGACGGGATCAATTTCGCGAAGGTGACGCACAAGTATCATTCTTCCACATTCGATGATTTGCTCGGCTTCACTTTTATTCAAGTCAACCGGAATTGGCTTTACACTGGACTTTTGTTTGCTGAAATTCTTTTTAATAAGCGAACGATGGTAGTAAGGGTTAATTAAAGTATCGGGAAGACAGGTATGGGACGAAAAATTAATCTCCACATTTATTCCTAAAGCATTCCAAAGCTCATCCCTGATCTCAGGACGGATATCTGCCTCGTCAAAAACGGCAATGAGTCGGTCCAGAATATCTTCCCCATTTTTCAATGATCTTTTGAGCCAGGATTTCCATGAGGCATTTGCATCCTGCAATATTTCTGACTCCACCTTAGGCATTACCGCAGACAGTATGTAGCGGATATGTCCGTCATCTGCTTCAAAGGAGCTGAGTTTGATATTTTTGGGATGCTTCTTTCTAAGCCATTTTACGATTTCAAAACTGAATGCTGCGCAAAGATGGGTATTTGTTATGCCGGAATTAAATAAGCTTGCCTTTATATTTTCATGCGATTGGATATAAGAATGTAAATGTTGCAATGATTGGGAAGCAAGCTGGTAAATGGATTTGTTGTCGGGGTAAGCAATGAGGAAAAGCAAAGTGTAATAATAAGACTGGAATGCTTTTTTGCTTTTTATAGGTTCCCTATTCAATTCATTTAGCAAATTCAATTTTTGAGATGAAAACTTTATCCCATATCTGTTGCGAATAGAAAAGAGTTGAGATATATGCGACCCGGGTTTATTCATTCCTGATTTTGATATTCTATATTATGGTAATCTGTAGCAGAAAGAAAATAAAATTATTTATTTTCTTGTTATCACCAATGAGTTTTTCCCCAGGTTTATTTAAAAGAAAGATCATTAAAAATGATAACACGAATCTGCCATGGTATAACGGCCCGGAAAAGGCGGATCATTATTTTCACTTCTTGCTACATGACGGAATTAAAAAATATTTGCAAACCAATGGTAATTTATCCGTTAAGGTAAGGCAGCGAAAAGAAAAGGACATTGTCATTTCCGGACAGTTATAGAATGGGAGGATATCGAAGCTATTATACAAATTATCGTAGGTGATCACCAATCCATCACTAAATCCCCGCAAACCCACTGGAATCGGGGGACGGTACTTTTTGTATTGGGAAGCAACCTCTCCACGTCGAATGCACGTTTCCCGCAGTTGACGCATGTTCTAATTGGATTTCATTTGCTTTTTGTTTGCTTTGCCCCCCATAGCGCAGCGAAGGCGGGCTTTTCTTTGCCTTTTGTAGCCTTTTCTACTGATTTTCAGATATTAGTTGGCCAGATTATAGGTCACAATGAAACCGTATGATACCTTATGATACGTTATGGTACTAAATTTTAAAGCTATCCTAAGGGTAAGAGGTAATTTATTCAAACAAATCAGGATTTAAGAGTATGCAGGGTCCCGCAAAGAAATTACCGCGATAAGCTTTTCTTTGAAACGATGTTAGTTCAAATATTTCTTCATTTTCGGGCCTGGTCTCTGTTTCATATGAAAGTTTTTGTTCGCGGATTTCTTCCTTAGGTTGAAGGATTACCGGATTCAATGGGAGGTTTTTAATTGACATGGCCATTTTCTTCTTTTTATGAACTTCGGGGATGCGCCCTTGTGGATGGTCAATGATACCAGGCAACTTTTTGTTCACTGTGATGGGGCTCGCCGAGAATGTCATCATACAAATCAGGCCTTCTGGCATTGATGTATCGGTATCCGCCTGCTTTGGTTAATTTATCCGGTGTGAGCTCGGCAATGGTAATGGCATTTTCCAGGTCCCGGCATTCAGCCATAATATCTCCGTAAGGATCAATGATCATGGAGCGGCCGTTTTTTAATTGATCGTCATCCATGCCGATCGCATTGGAGAAAACAACATAGATGGCATTGTCGTATGCCCGGGCCGGCAGCCATTTCATGAGCCATTCCCTTCCTTTCAGTCCGTCAAATTCCTGGTGCAGAATTTCCCGGTTTGCCTCCTTATCCTTCCATAATTCGGGGTCAACAAATCCGGCGCCGGGGCGGGGTGAGGGTGTGCACATCGTAACATGGGGCATAAAAATGATATTCGCTCCGAGTAAAGTGGTAGCCCTTACATTTTCAAAGATATTATTATCATAACAAATCAGAATGCCGCATTTCCATCCGTATAAATCAAAGACAGTATAACTGTTCCCCGGATTGAGATAAAGATTGATGAAGGGATGAAGTTTCCGGTGACTTGCAATCAGTCCGTTTTTATCAACGCATACCTGTGCTTTATAAAGGTTGCCGTCACTTCCTTGTTCAAAAAGTCCGGCCAGGATAACGATATCGTATTCCCTTGCATATTCTATCAGTTTCGTTACACTCGGGCCATCGGGTATTGGTTCTGCCAGTGTTGTCATTTGCTCCCGGGAAAGCCGACGGGCAAAAGTATATCCCGTGATCGAGCACTCATGGAAAGCAATTACTTGGGCCCCCTGCCTCGCCGCCTTTCCGATTAACCCCCTGATAACCGAAAGATTATAGGATTTGTCATTGCTTTTGTGTTCAAACTGGGCGGAGGCGATTTTTAGATTCTCCATATACTGGTTCCAGGTTTTTATCGACCTGAATCTTCTGCAAAGCTATTTACCGGGGAAAAGGAGAAATAGGAAAAAACCGACAATTATGCGTTCGGGGAGAGCTGCATAAAATTTACTGCCAACAGGTGATGGTCAAGTTTATATTGCCGGGGCGTGAGTCCGGTGGTTTTTTTGAAATAATTATTTAAATGTGACTGATCATAATATCCGCCATCATATACGGCATGAGTCATTTTTTCGCCCGGCCGGTGAAAGTGCAGTAGTTTTAAAAAATGTTGAAATTTTATGATATCGGAAAACCTCTTTGGCGTTGTCCCGATATATTTATTGTATTTACGCTCCAGTTGCCTTTCTGTCACGGGTATCTTTTTCAATAATTCTTCAATCGTAAGAATGCCCTTGTGCTGGTAAATCAATTGTAAGGATTCTTCGAAAACCGGGTCTATATCCCTTACATGTACTGCTCTTTTCTGCAGAAATTGTTCAACGGAATCAATGATGTGAGATACATGATCTGCATTTAACACCTGGTCTTCCAGATCCAGTGCCTCCCGGCCAAATAAGTCGGCTAATGGGATCACGCAGTCATTCATTTCGCTGGCGGCTGTATGTAATAAGTTATAAATGCCGTAGGGCTGCAGGACGACCACCAACATGCCCAATTCTCCGCCTGACTTTAAATCATTGTAATGCGTTATTTGGCCGTAGATAAAACTCCTCGGTTGGATAATTCCTGTTTTCTGATTGCCATCATATTGTATCAGTGGATACCTAAAATGAAAAACAAGTCCGGGATTGCCGTCAGAAAATAACCGGTAATTCAAATGCATATCCTCCTCGCTCTGCAACACTAGGTAGTGTTTTACAATATGTGACAGAGATACTGACGGAGCAAGTTGCATATCGGGAGGCCGTTGAAACGGTAAATTTAGAAAAAATTGGAGAAACAGTGTAACTGTCACCAATAGCCAGTTGCTAATCCGACACCAATTTTTCGCAAACCCTCAGAAACTAATCTTCGGTACTTTTTGTATCGGAATGTGAACATACTTCGCTGGATGTGCGTTTCCCGCGATTGACGCGTTGTCTAATTGGATTTCATTTGCTTTTTGTTTGCTTTGCCCGCTATAGCGCAGCGAAGGCGGGCTTTTCTTGGCCTTTAGTAGCCTGATTGTCGCTCCTAATCCGTTACTAAATCCTGGTTCTCAGATTTCCCTTTTTTGGGTGGCCAGATTATGGGTCACAATGATATGGTATGATACCTTGTGATACCATATGATACAGTGTTTACAAATATATGAGTGAAGAAGGCAGTATACTACCAAAAATGGATGTGAAAGTGACAGTCGTCGCGACGAAAATTAGTTCAACAAACAATACAATATTATTTAATCAATGAAATGAAAGAGATTTGAATTATTATTCACTCAAAAAACTCAAAAACATGGGAATAGAAAAAATTATCTTTTTTAGAAACTTCCTGTTCAAGACATTTATTATAGGGGTTCTGTTTGGGGTTATCTATTTTATCGCTACCATTATATTTTGGAATACCTGGTTGATGTCCTGGATAGAAAGAATGTTTAAAGTAAATGACGCTGAATTGGGAAATTTAATGTTGTCATTTTTCTCAACCTTGAGGATTATCCTTGCGTTTTTATTTCTAGCCCCATGCGTTGCTTTACACTGGATGATTAAGCGAAAAAATAGAACGACAAGAGATTGAGCAAAACTTCTAAATATCAGTT
>JBIOGV010000232.1:0-5805 GCA_044448365.1 Chitinophagales bacterium | reverse complement strand
TCGCTCAATTAAAGAAAATTTGCAGGCTTTCAAACCATTTAAATTACCAACTCTTGTAACCTCGATGAATTTTATAGCTTAGCAAATTGAAGAAAATCGTTAAGAATTTGCCTGGATAGCTGACCCACCGGCGCTACAAAAAGGGCCTGGTATAGGGTCTTTTATAATTTGCTGTCTATGGAGATGTGAAAGCTCAGCTGGATGGAGTGTCGTACGGACAAAAAATGGAAAAGAGAATGATTAGGAGATCACGATTTTTAAATCCCTGGGGATCGCCGCAGAAGATATTTTTTCTGCATGGCATATATATCAAAAAGAAAATATTTGCTTCAATCTTTCTGTGACTTTTTTTGAATTGGGTAACATTGTTTCTTCTAACCCTATATTTAACGGAACGGCTGGAAGATTTAATGCACCTAAAACATCAACTGGTGCATCAAGCCATTTGAAACATTCTTTTGAAATACGACCAGCCAATGCCTCCGCAAAAGAATTATTTTGTTGTTCTTCTGTCAGCACTAAGCATCTTCCGTGTTTTTTTACAGATTCAAATATTAGTTCTTCGTCGAGAGGAAATAATGTTCTCAGGTCCACTATTTCAATCTGACCTGAAAAATTTTTTGCCGCAGCCTTTGCCCAATAGACTCCCATTCCATAAGTAATAATGCAACAACTTTCTCCATTGTTAATTTTATCATCATTGGCTTTTATTATCAAATTTGCTTTTCCAAACGGAAGCACATAATCTCTAGCGGGTTCAATTGTTTTTGCTTCTTCTGTTCCCGGAACCTTGCTCCAGTACAAACCTTTGTGCTCAAGCAGAATTACAGGGTTCGGGTCAAGAAATGCGGCTTTCATCAGTCCTTTTATATCTGCAGCATTTGATGGATAGGCGATCTTGATCCCTTTGATGGACAGCAACATTGTTTCTATGCATCCACTGTGATAAGGCCCGCCACCTCCATAGGCGCCGACAGGTACGCGAATAATAGCACCCACAGGAAATTGCCCGTTAGTCAGGTAACAGGATTTTGAGACTTCACATACCAACTGGTTAATGCCGGGAAATATATAATCAGCAAATTGTACTTCAACGATCGGCTTCACCCCAGTTGCACTCAAACCTACAGTTGAGCCAATGATATATGCCTCCTGTATAGCCGTATTAAAGACACGATGATCACCAAATTGTTCAGCAAGAGTTGCTGCTTCACGAAACACACCGCCTAATCTTTTCCCTACATCCTGTCCATACAAAACAACATTCGGATGCTCTTCCATTATTTCACGAATTGCAAACAAAGCAGCATCCACCATAATCACTTTTTCTTTGCCGGCGGGCATTCTTTCACCTTTCTCTTCGGTGGCCAAGGTTGGCAAAAAAATAAAATCTGAAATCTTTTTTGGATCCGGCTCAACGGCATTTACCGCTTGTGAAAAATCATTTTTAATTTCTTTTTCAACTTCAGATTCAATTTGCCTTAACACATTTTCTTCGATCCCGTTTTGCAATAATGCAGTTTTTAATTTTGGCAAAGGATCATTTTCAAAATGCTGAGCAAGATCTTCGGCAGTCCTGTAAAATTCTTTCCTTACTCCGCTTGTATGATGATTTAGCAGCGAAACCTTTGCATGAACCAACCAGGGTCTTCTTGTTTTACGTACATCATCGATAACCTGTTTCATCACTTCATGGCTTTTCCTGAAATCGGTGCCATCAACCCGGATTTTATTCATGCCTTTGAATCCCTCAGCATATTCATAGGCATCCATCGTTCTTGATTCTTCAGCAGAAACACTAATTCCCCAATGATTGTCCTGGATCAGATAAATGATAGGCAGTTGTTTCAGCACAGCGAATTGAAATGCTTCACTGACTTCTCCTTCTGTGAGGGATGCATCTCCCATAGAGCATAGCACAACCGGTCTTTCATCATCGCTAACAGATGCATGGGGATTATTTATTTCCAGGTATTGAATACCCTGTGCTGCCCCGGTTGTCGGAATTGCCTGCATGCCTGTTGCACTACTTTGATGTATGATGACCGGTTTACCCGGGTTTTTATTTGCAGGATGAGAATAATAAGATCTTCCGCCACTAAATGGATCATCGGCCCTTGTCAGCAATTGAAGCATCAGTTCGTAAGGTGAGTATCCAAGACCCAATAATAAGCCTTCATCCCGGTAATAAGGACTTACATAGTCAATTGGTTTTAATTGGAAGGCTGTGGCTAATTGTATCGCTTCGTGACCCCTGGAAGTTGAATGAACATATTTGCAAATTGAGCGGTTGGCCTCATAGGTTTCGCCCATGATTTTTGCTGAGTACATCAGACGATAAGCTTTCAATAGTATTTCCCGGTCCATAGCAAGCAATAAACAAACAAAAATAGGGATTTGATATTGCGAATGAGTTGACTATTTTAAAATTGCAACTGGTTTCTTTTTTATTTGTGCGGAGATATTATTCGTTCCCATTCATTTATTTTTACTATTCAAAATATGCATTCCATGCGAAAACTATTTATTGCTCTTTTATTGCTTCCCATAATTTCTATTGCTCAAAAAAAACAGATTTCCCTTGAAGATATTTTCAAAAACAAAACCTTCCAGGGCGATGTTGTCCCTGGCTTTTCAGAACAGCCTTTAGATAGCATCATTGACCCAAATGATGCCAAGGATGAGAACGGAAAGCAACTTGTTATAAAAGATTACAAATTGAGTGCTGATAAAAAAAGAATTATTTTTTTTACGGAACGTGAATCCATTTATCGTCGTTCTTCAAAAGCAAATGCATATTTGTTTGATGTGATTTCAAAAAAAACCACAAAGTTGAATGATGGAAAGATCATGCATGCAAGTTTTTCACCTGATGGCAGCAAAATCGCATTTGTGAAAGACAACAATCTCTATCTCTATGATATTCGTACCGGACATACAAAAGCTATCACAACCGATGGGAAATGGAATACTATTATTAATGGCAATTGTGATTGGGTGTATGAGGAAGAGTTTGAATTTACGCAAGCTTATCAGTGGAGCCCGAAAGGAGATTATATTGCCTACTATCGCTTCGATGAAAGCAATGTAAAGGAATATGAGTTTACTGTTTTTGACAGTTCTTATAACAAGCAATACAGCTACAAATATCCAAAAGCCGGCGAAGCCAATTCTTTAGTAGAAATACATATTTATAACGTGACCAACGAAAAAGATATAAAAGCACAATATGACAAGGGCGATATTTATATTCCAAGGATCAAATGGTCACAGGATGATAATGAGTTGATTGTTTATTGGCTGAACCGGCACCAGGACGATCTGAAATTACTTCTTACCGATGCAGAGACGGGGATTAGCCATTTTTTATACGAAGAAAAAAATAAATATTATGTTGACATAAATGATGACTGGTGGTTTTTGAAAGATGGTAAAAATTTCCTTTTCACCAGCGAGATGAATGGCTACCGTCATCTTTATTTGTATAGTCTTGATGGCAAGAATAAAATCCAGGTAACAAAAGGAAATTTTGAAGTAACAGAAATAAACGGCGTGGATGAAAAAAACCAAATGATCTATTATACGATGGCCTATCCCACTCCGATGGACAGAACTTTCTTTGCTACTGATTTTTCGGGGGAAAAGAAATACCAGCTTACTCAATCACCGGGATGGCACCGGGCGGTGTTGAATAATGATTTTACCCGGTTCTATGATTATTACTCTACAATCAATACGCCACAGGTTGTTACTCTTTACGATATCTTGTGGAAGAATAAAGAAATGTTTCCCCAAATGGTTAAGGTGGTAAATGATAATGCAAAGCTTAGATCAAAACTGAATGATTATGACCTGGGCAGGGCAGAATTCATCCGGGTACCTAACAGTAAGGGTGATACTTTGAATGGCTGGATGCTGAAACCGGTAAATTTTGATCCGGGCAAAAAATATCCGCTCCTGTTTTGCAATTACGGCGGGCCCGGTTCACAACAGGTATCTGATAGATTTGGAGCCGTTAGTTTCTGGCACCAGATGCTGGCTGAAAAAGGTTATATAGTTGTTAGCATTGATAATACCGGTACAGGTTTTCGCGGAGAGGAATTCAAAAAGAAAACCTACCTGCAATTGGGCAAATATGAGATTGAAGACCAGATCGACGCTGCTAAATATTTTTCAAATATGTCCTATGTCGATAAAAATAATATTGGACATTGGGGCTGGAGTTACGGAGGGTTTATGAGCTCCCTGGCCATTACCAAAGGCGCTGATGTATTTACAGCAGCTATTGCAGTAGCACCAGTTACTTCCTGGAGATTTTATGATAATATCTATACTGAACGATATATGCGCACTCCACGGGAAAATCCAAAAGGATACGATGATAATTCGCCTTTAAATTTTACTGACGAAATAAAAGGAAAGTTTCTGATCATTCATGGAACGGCTGACGATAACGTACATTTTCAAAATAGCGTTGAAATGATAACAGCTATGATAAAAAATAATGTTGATTTTCAAAGCGCCTATTATCCGAATAAAAATCATGGCATTTCAGGAATGAATGATAATACCACCTTTCATTTATGGAGCAGAATGACCAATTGGCTGTATCAAAATCTTAGTAATGAAAATGTGAAAACTGCCGGAACTGAAAAAAAGGCCTTTTAAAACTTTTTTGTCTCAAAAAATCACGACACGATAAAAAAAGAACCCCGACTAAAAGTCGGGGGCCCTAATCAAAAACCATTAACCATTAAACCTTATCCTATGAAAATTCGGGTCTAATATCGGAATAATTTCTTAACATTCGAATTTATATTATATTTTTTTTGAGACTATGGGTTTAGGTTCCAGTTGATGATGTAAAATAATTGACCAATACGAATTTCTGACCGACGAATCTGTTTTTGCAATCGTTTGTGCGAGATTTGTGATTTATTAATGCTATGAAAAAAATAGTAATTGCTATTACGGGAGCCAGTGGCTCTATCTATGCCAAATTGCTTCTTGATAAAATGCAACGAATCCAGCAATTCAGGGAGCTTGCTTTTGTTATGACCGCAAATGCACAACAAGTGTGGCAAATTGAATTAGGCAGCGATGATTATAAAAATTATTCTTTCAGGCGATTTGAAACAGGTGATTTTACGGCCCCGTTTGCTTCAGGCTCAGGGCAATTTGATACAATGATCATTATTCCATGTTCCATGGGAACACTTGGCAGAATCGCAAACGGTGTTTCGAATGATCTTATTTCAAGAGCGGCCGATGTAATATTAAAGGAGAGAAGAAAATTAATTTGTGTTATTCGTGATACGCCCTACAATCTTATTCATATCCGCAACATGGAAACAGTGACATTAGCTGGCGGAATTGTATGCCCTGCGACCCCTTCCTTTTACAGCAGGCCAGCTACAATCGAAGAAGTAGCTTCTACCGTTGTTGACAGGGTTCTTGATCTTGCCGGTTTTGATATCAAGACTTTCAGGTGGGGAGAAGCTGGTCAATAGTCAGGGAGTCAGATGTCAAATTAAACTTGATAGTTCTATTTTACGCAATTATTTCTTAAATGGCTTCACTGCAATCGTAAATAAAATACCTGCACTATTAAGATGTACTTTACCTACACCAATACCTGTCAGGGGGATTTCTGCATACGGCTCAGCGCTAATCGAAACTGAATTACTGACCTGGCGTTTATAACCGGCAGACAAATTCAACACGGAAAAATAATGTTTGTTTTCGTTTTTAGTTTGATAAGGATAATAGGTTGTTGCAGAAGCTGATTTGTAAGTATAAATGTAT
>JBIOGV010000231.1:0-5824 GCA_044448365.1 Chitinophagales bacterium | reverse complement strand
CGCTTTGCACCGAATGAAGAATTCCCGGATTTATGTCAGCAGGCGGCAGACAAAAGTTTGAAAGGACCAGATATCAAAAAAGCGATTCACCATTGGCGTGCTGATCATCAACGTGCCTGATAATGCAGGAAAGGAAGATCCATATTTAAAAGAAATGGTACAGCAAAACTTCCTGTCCAGACTAAAATAACAATAAGCTTTCCCAACCATGAAAGATCCTGGGTGATCGTTCTTTGCAAAAGGTTCTCAATCACTGAAACAACACGGTCTTCGTGAATGGAATACTCATAAGGAGGAGCAGGATTTACATTTCTTAATGTGGTGTAATTATTTTCAATTAAGATATTCCTGATCTTCCAGTAGTCTTCATCAGATATCTCTTCATATGTTTTCTCCAGGTTGATGCCGTTCTTTTCCACCTTTTTTGTGAGTTCATCAAATTTTGTATCCGATCGCAAACGATACAACATCATTGCCGGGAAAACCAGCAATGGATAGAATTGAATCGCTAGGGCAAAATATCCGAGAGCCATGGCCGAAAGAATAACGAAAATCTTCCCGATGATCCTTGATTCATCCAAAAATAACCTGTTTAAAAGCTGGCCCCCATCCAGGGGATAGATGGGAAGAAGATTGAGCACATTTAAAAAGATCAGCAAGGCGGCCGTGTTTCGAAGGAGACTGTATGTTTGAAATGACATCGCTCCAAACTGATCCTTTGTCAGCAAAAACAAGATAGTGCCTGCGATAATTCCAGGCATCGGTCCTGCTAACAAAATAATAGCGGATTGTTTTTGTGAAACTTCCCTTTTGGTGCCGCTTGCATAGGCTCCTAATAATGGAATAAAAAAAATACCGAGCTCTTTATAATGAAACATCTTCATGGCAAGAAAATGTCCAAACTCGTGAAAGATCACGATACCCGTTAATATTAATAGTAATGCCCAATTGGCGCTGAAAAAATAATACCCGATTAAAAGATACAATGCAAGACTGGTGGCAGACCGAACCCAAACATTTCCTTTTTTATTTTCTAACCCGGGTTTTGGAGGATACACCAATGAAGTTTTTGAAAACTCTCCAGGGTTCTTCTCCCCATTTTCAGGATCAGGGTTTAATGAAAATTGTGCATTGTCCTCCATGAAATAAAATTAGGTAAAATAAGGTTGTAGATTTTTAAGAAGCTCTTCCGGCATGGCAGTTCGCTTCATTGTTTTAGATTCCACAAAATATAAAATTATTTTGCCTGTTGCCAGCAATACCTTCTTCTCATTATAAACCTCATGATGAAATTCAATCTTATGGTGAGCCGGTAATTCTTTTAGAATGCTTTTAACAGTAAGCAGATCATCATATAAAGCAGGTTGCAAAAACCTTGATTGCACTTCTACCACGGGCATGATCACTCCCATTTTTTCCATGTCAGCATAAGTAAATCCCAATTGCCTGATCGATTCGGCTCTTGAAACCTCGTAATATAAAAAGAAATTACTGTGATATACCACACCCATCTGGTCGGTCTCGGCATAGCGAACCCTTACTTTGGTTTCCGATGAAAACATGGAATTTTCTTTTTTCAAGATTGTACTACTATTCATTAGACGTGAGACGTCAGTCGCGGGAACAACTCACGTTTCACGGCTCACGTCTCACGATTTTCACTTTCCGATCCTTCCATCAACACTTATTTTACCCGGTCCTAAAAATAATAAAGTAATGTAACCGATAAGAAATAATGCAGCTCTTTCCCCCGCTCCAAATATGTCTCCGTGATGTGCATAAAAAAGGGCCGTTGACATGGCAATGATTAATGGAATGCAGGCCAGGCGCGTAAATAATCCAAGTATGATGAGGCATGAGCAAAAGAATTCAGCGAAAATATCTAGTGATAAAGAAGTTACACTTCCCAAACGAAAAGGATTGGCAAACCAGGCTGAATACTTTGCAAAATGCTGCAATTTATCGTTACCATGCGCTACCAGCATTATGATACCAAGCCCCAGGCGAAGCAGTAAAGTAGCAAATGAAAAAGCGGCATTGGAGTATTTAATGCTTATTATTTTCATACCGGACAAATTTGAAATGCAATGTTAAGAAAAAAGCTATTAGCCGTGGGCTTTGAGCATTGAGACAGTTATTCAAAAAAAAATTGTTATCCGGCATTTTTAAAATGAGTGAATCAGTTCGAAGCGAATACTCGCAGTTCACTGCTGTTCTCCGAACAAATTGTTAAAACATTAACGGGGTGTGTTGTTTTCCACAGGTGTTTGGAATGATGTTTGGTCAGCCCTGAAATAATTTGAATATTTACTCGTTAATCCTCCAACGGTTAAAGGACATCACAACATGAAGCATTATTGCATGGCGATCGTCGCCATACTATTTAGTATCTCAGTCTCAGCACAACAAACACGTTTTTATTCAGACCCGGAAGAAAAATTCAAAGAGGCAAAAGAATATTTTCAAAAAGAACAATACAGTCTTGCTTATCCTTTGCTGAAAGAATTGCAGGAGTCTGTCCGTGAAACGGATAAGGTGAATAACGTCATCATGGTGCAGGAAATAAACTACTACACGATCGCTTGTGCATTAAAACAAAATGAAGGTCGTGCCGAGGAAATGGCGAGAAATTATATCGACAATGAAAAAAACAATGCAAGAGTTGAACAGCTGAGCTTTCACCTCGGTGAATATTATTACCGGCAGCAAAGATTTGCTGATGCAGTACAATTATATGAACAGGCAGCTATTGCAAACCTGAGCAATCGTGAAATCGCAGATATGCAATTCCACCAGGGATATTCGGATTTCGTGCTTCAGCAATTTGCAAAGGCAAAACCATTGTTCAATAGTGTAAGACAACTCAGGAATGATCCAAACTATATTGACGCTAATTATTATTATGGGTTTTTAGCCTTCAGGGATAAAAATTATACTGACGCACTGCAAAGTTTTAAAATTGTCGAGAATGAAAAGGCTTATCAAACCATTGTTCCTTATTATATAGCGCAGATCTATTACATACAGGGAAAAAAAGATGAAGCCATTGCTTATGCAGGTCAGAAACTAAAAACCGGAGGAGGGTATTATGATGTTGAGATGAATCAGTTGCTGGGCCACGCACATTTTGAAAGAGGTGAATATGATAGTGCGCTTCCTTATTTGGAGGCATATATCAACAAGGCAAAAAAAGTCCGCCGTGAAGATCTGTATGAACTTTCCTATTGTTATTACCAGGCCAAACAATATCCAAAGGCAATCGATGGATTTAAACAATTAAGTGGCAAGGAAGACACACTGAGCCAGCATGCCATGTACATGCTCGGTGATTCTTACCTGAAAACAGGGCAAAAAGCAAATGCAAGAAATGCTTACCTGTTTTGTGCCTCCAACAGCAGTAATCCTTCATTAAAGGAAGTTTCGAAATACAACTATGCCAAGCTTTCTTATGAACTCGGATACCAGGATGAAGCTTTGAACAGTCTTCAATCTTTTTTAAACGACTACCCGAATTCAGCTTATAACAAAGAAGCTAAAGAATTATTGGTATCTGTTCTTGCCAATACCAACAACTATGCTGATGCCATGAACCTGATGCAAACAATGGATAAGCCATCAGACAATGCAAAAAAAATCTACCCGAGAATTTTATTTGGCAGAGCAACAGAATTCATTAATGATGGAAGACTGGCAGATGCCGACGCTTTGCTTGATAAGGCTTTAAGAGATCCAAACAATACAACAGTTCTTCCTTTTATAAATTTCTGGAAGGGCGAGATCGCCTATCGCAGTAACAGGCTGGATGATGCGATCCGCTTTTATAATGCCTATTTAACTGCGGGTTCGCCATCCAGCGGTGAGGCAAATGTGATAAATGTAAAATATAATTTAGGTTACAGTTATTTACGAAAAGAAAATTATCCTGCGGCCTTAAGTTTTTTTGAACCTGTTGGTAAAAATGCCTCTATGAGTTCCGATGCTATCACGCAGGATGCCTACATACGTACTGCTGATTGTTATTTCATGAATCGTGATTACGTCAAGTCAAATACCATGTACGGGAGTATTATAAAATTTTCATGGCCGGCAGAAGATTATGCAACATTCCAGCAAGCTATGATCGCTGGAATAAAAAACCCCAATGAAAAGATCAATTTGTTAAACACCATGAACCGGAAATTTCCAACTTCATCATTAGTGACCGATGCAAATATGGAAATCGCCAAAACCTATATGGCTGATGAAAGTTTTAAGGATGCCATACCTTATCTGAATAATATAATAAAAGCGCAGGACAATAATTCACAAAAGCCACACGCTTACCTGCAATTGGGCATTTGCTATTACAATTTGAATAATACAGGGGAAGCATTGAACCAATATAAAACACTTATAGATCAGTATCCCAATTCTGATGAAGCGGATGCCGCTCTTGATGATGTAAAGACCATTTACATTGAAACAGGCAAGCCCAATGAGTATGCAGATTTCATGAAGAAGGCAGGCAAACCCTTATCCGTCGATGCAGAAGATTCTCTTACTTTTTCGGCAGCTGAAATTCAATATGGAAACGGGAATATCACTGCCGCACTGGGCTCATTCAATAATTACCTGCAGAAATTTCCTGATGGCGCCCATACAGTGGATGCTAATTTTTATCGCGGTGAAATTTATAACAGCAAGAGTGACTGGAATAATGCTTTGAATGGATATGAAGCAGTTGTTGCCGAGGCGCCGAATAAATATGCTGAAAAATCAGCGCTTACTGCTGCCCGCATTTATTTCTTTGAACTAAAGAATTATGCAAAAGCCGAGACTTGCTATTCGCAGTTAAAGCAAATAACATCTACCCAGGAAAATAAATTGGAAGCGATGCGTGGCTTATTGCGCAGTCAATATGAACAACAAAAATGGCCTGATGCCGTAAACAATGCAAAAGACCTCCTGAATCAAAAAGGGAGCAGCACTGATGATAAAGCCCTTGCCAATATGGCCATTGCAAAATCGTACCAGGTGGGCGGGCAATATGATCTTGCTATAGCAAATTATAAAACAGTAGTCGCGATCAACAAATCTGCATTAGCTGCTGAAGCCCGTTATGAAATTGCCAATAGCTGGTTTTCGGTTGATCATTTGCCGGAAGCAGAAAAAGCAGCTTTTGAAGTGATCAATAAATCCGGTTCCTATGATTATTGGGTAACGAAAGCTTACATCCTGCTTGGTGACATTTATTTTAAGGAGAAGGATTATTTCAATGCAAAGGCCACATTCCAGAGTATTGTTGACCATAGTATAAATATGGAATTAAAAACGGAAGCGCAGGCTAAACTAAGTAAAGTGATCGATGAAGAAAGCAAGAGCAGCAAAGTGGGACAGTAATCGTGAGACGTGAAAGGTGAGACGTGAGAATTTTACGTTTCACATCTGACGATTCACGAATAGAATTATCCCGCCTGCGGCGGGACTGACAACATAAATAAAATAGTACAATGATGAAACGCCGGCAGTACGCGAAAATCTTTTTTGGAATTTGGATCCTGCTATTTGGAATTTATTCACAGGCACAAGTTGATACAACAAGGAAACATACTGTAGAGGTTACGTCAACATTTAAGCCGGTATTGCATCAAACGGCAAAGATCAACATGAATGCCACGCCGCCATCGGAAGACACGACAAAGCCAAAGCTGCAATACACTCTTCCCGATCAGAATCTGCTTTTTGATTACCAGCCGGGAAATTTAAAGCCCCTGGCAATGAATATTGATACCGGCGGAAGATGGGATAATAATAGTTATATCAAGGCTGGTTTCGGAAGCCAGCG
>JBIOGV010000230.1:0-5854 GCA_044448365.1 Chitinophagales bacterium | reverse complement strand
GGAGAATTACCGAACCCTTCCGGAGTACCTCAACAAAGAATGATAAGAAATTCCATTGCTGGCAACAATATTTTCTTCTCCACATTTAGCATGTTTTTGTGAATAAATGCCCGGCGTTCAAATCATCTTTATGAGCCGTGTTCGTTATATTCGCCGCTAATAAAACTGTACACTTTGAGATTAAAAAGTCTTGAGATCAAAGGTTTTAAAAGCTTTGCAGATAAGACCATTGTGAATTTTGATGAAAACATTACCGGCATCGTCGGACCCAACGGTTGCGGTAAATCTAATATCGTGGACAGCATTCGCTGGGTGATCGGCGAGCAGAAGATCAGCCACCTGCGCAGTGAAAATCTTGAAAGCCTCGTGTTCAATGGCTCTAAAACCCGTTCCGCTTCTGGTTTGGCAGAAGTAACGCTGACCTTTGAAAACACTAGGAACCTGCTGCCGATAGAATTCAACACTGTAACCATTACCCGTAAATTTTATAAAAGTGGTGAGAGCGAATACCGCCTCAATGATGTGCAATGCCGGCTGAAGGATATTCAGAATCTTTTTATGGACACGGGCATCAGCACCGATAGTTATGCCATTATTGAGTTAGGCATGGTGGATGATCTGATCAAGGATAAGGAAGGCAGTCGGCGTCGCATGCTGGAACAGGCTGCCGGTATTTCGATTTATAAAACACGCAAGAAAGAAGCAAGGCTGAAACTGGATGCAACTGAACAAGACCTTGCAAGAATTGAAGACCTCCTGTTTGAAATCAACAACCAGTTAAAGACTTTGGAGAGCCAGGCAAAAAAAGCCGAAAAATATTATGAGATCAAAAAAGATTATCGTGAAATAAGCATTGAGCTTGCGAAGGCAACATTGGAAGGATTTAATCTTACTTACAAAGACTTAAATGAACAGCAGGAAACTGCGACTGATCAAAAAATAAAGATCGACGCAGAGATCGCAGGTGGTGAAGCAACATTAGAAAAGGACAAACTTGGATTTATAGAAACGGAGAAAGAACTGCAAAACATGCAGCATGCATTTAATGACCTGGTCCAATCGGTGAGAAGCAAGGAAAACGAAAAAAATCTTGCTGCGCAGCGTCTGGAACATTTAAAAGAAAAGGAAACCAGTCTTAAAGAATTTTTACAGAAAGCCGAAGGCCAGATAAAGGGAATTGAAGAAAGCATCGGATTTACACAACTGCAAATTGACGACGAAGAAAAAAATCTCAGTGGTTTACGATTGCAACTGGAACAATTGCGCGGCGATGTGGATACAAAGAGAGCCATCTTGGATGAGAAACGTTCTGTTGTAAATATTCTGAGAACAGATTTTCAACAGGTGCAGCGCAGCCAGTTCGAAGCTGAAAAAAAAGTCGCAGTGGCGGATACCTCTATTCAAAATCTGCAAAGGGCCATTCAGCAGATAGAAGAAGAAAAGACACAGCGTGATTTTCAGCGCAAGCAATTAGCCGATGAACTTTTTCTGAAAGAGAAAGAATTCAAGATCAAACAAACTGACCTGGTGCAATTGCAACAGCATCATGAATACACCAAGGACCAGATACTGCAAACCCAGGCTATGCTGGATGAATTGCGCAACCAATTGGCGGAAGAAGGACGCAAGCTCGATGCAAAGAAAAACGAACATGACCTGCTGAAGAGTTTGATCGATTCGATGGAAGGGTATCCTGAAAGTGTAAAATTCCTGCATAACAATACGAACTGGAATTATAGGGCACCGATACTTTCCGATATTATCTATGTAAAAGAAGAATATCGCACAGCATTGGAAAATGTGCTGGAACCTTTTTTGAGTTATTATGTTGTAAACAATTTGCAGGAAGGCTTGCAGGCTGTTCATTTGCTGGATGAAAATAGAAAAGGAAAAGCGAACTTCTTTTTGCTTGACAAAATACAGAACCACGACCTGCCTGCCGGCGGGCATGGTTCCCGGGATCATGATGATTCAGACAGAAATGGGGAAGGACATAAACCTGAAGGAGCCATTCATGCATTAAGTGTGATTGATGTAGACGAGAAGTATAAAAAGCTTGCCGAATATTTATTATGGAATGTTTTTATTGCTGATACCGAAGAAGCGTTGCAGAATAGTAATGGATTTGTTGTCCTTGAAAAAAATGGAAAATATGTAAAAGGAAGATATTCTCTTACTGGTGGAAGTGTAGGGTTGTTTGAAGGAAAGAAGATCGGGCGTGTGAAAAATTTGGAAAAATTACGGGAAGAGATCTCATCACAGAATTACATTGTTGAAAAATTAAAAGAAGAGATACAGGCAAGGCATAATGAAGTGATCGCCTTTAATGAGGACCTGAGAGAAAGCGCCATCAGTGATACGGAGTTTGAAATTCAGCAACTAACAAACCATGTGTTTTCATTGCACAATAAGCTTGAGAATCTTCATGCATTGCAGAACCAGGGCCAGCATCGGATAGAAGAATTAAATATTCAACTCCAGCAGACACAATCTTCCGTAGAAGGTGTTCGTATCGATCTCCAGCACCTGGATGAGGAACTTCAGCTAAATACAAATCGCCTGAAGGATGCGGAGGAAGCCTATAAAATTGAAGAATTGAATTATAACGAAGCCAGTAGCCAGTACAATGAATTCAATCTGCAGGTCACGAAACAGCAAAGTAAGATCAGTGCATTAAAACAGGAACTTGAATTCAAGAATAAGCAGCTGAAAGATCTGCAAGTTGAGATACGAACCAATGCCACTTCTCTTTTAGAAACAGCAGAGAATATTTTACAATCAGAAGACCTTTTAAAAGAAACAGAAGAATCATTGATCAGTTTGATGAAAAGCAAAGAGGAAGAAGAAGTAAAATTGAATCAGGCAGACCAGGCATATTACAATCTGCGGAATCAATTGAATGAAAAGGAAAGTGAACTCAGGCACAAAATAAAGAACAAGGAGATGGCAGAACATTTGCTTGGTGAGATAAAAGATCGGCTGAATGATTTGAAACTTCAACTTGCGGGAACGAAAGAAAGACTGAATGTGGAATTTAAAATACAATTGGAAGATATTTTGGACCAGCCACGCTCCGGAGAATTATCCGCAGAGGAATTGCAGGAGAAAACCGACCGCATGAAAAAGCGTTTGGAGAATTTAGGCGAAGTAAATCCAACGGCTATTGAGGCTTTCCAGGAAATGAAGAAACGCTATGAATTTATTCTTGAACAAAAGAATGACCTGGTAACGGCAAAAGATAGTTTGCTTCAAACCATACAGGAAGTTGAAGCCACTGCAAACCAAAAATTTCTCGAAACTTTCAATTTGGTTCGTGATAATTTCCAGAGGGTATTTAAAACATTATTTACGGATGATGATCAGTGCGATCTTATTTTGGAAAACCCGGAAAATCTTGCTGAGAGCGGAATCGATGTTGTAGCCAAGCCAAAAGGCAAACGACCCACTTCATTAACACAATTGAGCGGGGGAGAAAGAACATTAACCGCAACGGCCCTGCTGTTTGCTATTTATTTAATTAAACCTGCTCCATTTTGTATTTTGGATGAGGTGGATGCCCCTCTTGATGATGCCAATGTGGGTAAATTCACCAACATGATACGCCAGTTTAGCGAGAACTCACAATTCATCATTGTGACACATAATAAAATGACCATGAGCAGCGTGGATGTGATCTACGGTGTAACTATGCAGGAGCCCGGCGTAAGCAAATTGGTAGGTGTTGATTTTCGGAGTTTGGCTGAGGCTGAAAGCTGATCGGTTATAAAATATGAGGATGGAAAAAAATTGTTCCACTGAAACGCGGGATTTTTTATTTAGAACAAAACTATATTTTATACGAACAGTTTTTCTACTTCTTTGCTCCAATACATTTATGACCATTGCCTGATCGGGCGGTTTATTTTATCTTCAGAAAATAAATTTTAAAACTCTTCTTCAAGGGGATGTTGATGCTTTATTCGTTCTTTCCGGATCAGGTCAGACTTTACTTTATGTACAAATGCGCTGCCAAGAAAACCCAGGCCAATATCAAAAATAACTACTGAAATCACGGCCCACACAGGCCATTCATTGTCCGGCCGTTTGTCAAGAAAATACACAATCGCTAAAATACCGGTGCTAATAAACAAAAAGCCAACCGGCATTTGAAACCACCACCTCTTATAATGTTTGTTTGCCATAGTTAGGTTTTAAGGAAAAATGTAAATATAGAGGAAAAGAAGATTTTGTTAATACAAACAGACTGTAACTAAAGCAAAAAACTAAAGTTTTATTTTCGATCAATAATTGACGACCATGATAAGATGTTTTCTGAGTTTGTTTTTAATTATTGCAATCAATGCGAATGCACAGGAAAAGCCAGAAGGATTATTTATTAATTCAAAAGCTCCGGATTTCAGGGCAAAAGACCAAAACGGAAATGAAGTAGAACTGAAAGACCTGCGAAAGAAGGGACCCGTTATCATTGTGTTTTACAGAGGTTACTGGTGTCCGTATTGCAGTAAAGAATTACAAAAACTTGAAGATTCAATGCCTTTGATAAAAGAAAAAGGAGCACAGGTTATCGCCATTACGCCTGAGAAACAGGAAGGAATTTCAAAGACTATTGACAAAACAAAAGCGACCTATTCGATCATTACTGATGAGGATATGAAAATCATGAGGGCATACGATGTGGCTTACCAGGTTGATGACAAAACGGTAGGCCGTTATAAATTGTCGGGGATTGATCTGCTGGCCAATAACGGACAAAAAGCCGGTTCTGTATATCTTCCTGTACCTGCGGTGTACATCGTTGGAAAAGATGGAGAAATTAAATACCGGTTTTTTGATGCAGATTACAGGAACCAGGCTTTGGTGAAAGATATTTTGAATAATCTTACAGGATTGAAATAAGATTGTACCGCCGGCATCAATCATTGTAATTGCCTTTTAATACTTTGTCAAACGCATTCAGTGATTCAGAGGTATCAAAATATATTTCAGTGGGATCAAATTTTTCGGATGGTTTTATTAATTCTTTAATCCAAATTAATTTTTTACCCTGGAAAAACAAATGTAAACTTTGTCCCAGCCTGATACGCTCACCTATCAAACATGAACTACCAGTACAGGGATCTTTAATTCATGCCGAACCGAATCGATTGTTTGACCGTAAAACCAGTCTTTGATACCTGCATGACCGTGGGCGCCTATTACGAGCATATCAACATCGTTTTCTTTTATAATTCTAACAATTTCTTTCGCTCGTTGGTTAAACCCTAAAATTCCTTTCGCCTCATATCCCATTTGAACGAATCTTTGCGCATAAAACTCAAGATGCTCCTGGTCGCTTCTTGATTCAAGGTCATCTGTATCCCTTTCAAGGATTTTTGCAGAAGCACTTTCTACTATATGAATGAGAACAAAACTGGTTTGCTTATGAGCTTGTCCAATGGCATAGGAAAGTAGTTTTTCATCTTTCTCACTAAATTCAAGTGCCACTGCAATTTTCCTGAATTCAGGTACAGCAATTTTTTGCAAGCCACTGGCTCCTGCATGTACTTCAGGAATATCGCGACGCTTTTTACTCATAAGCGGGTAAACAAAAGAAATGATCAGTAAAGCTACAAACAACAAACCGCCCAGAAGAATGACTGTTTTCCAGAAAATATTTTGCGATGAACTAAAATAACCGGCACCTTGCTCAACTACCATCCGGATATTTAAATAAACAAGAACAGCCGTAACGATCCAGGCCGCAAATTTTGTGAATAGCCTGACCGCAAACTTCCCCATCGTTTTTTTATCGCTTACAAAATGTATAAGCGGAATGATGGCAAAACTAAGTTGCAGGCTCAGGATAACCTGGCTT
>JBIOGV010000229.1:0-5859 GCA_044448365.1 Chitinophagales bacterium | reverse complement strand
TATCGCTACGACAGTTATGATGCAACCGGTAACTGGACTCAAATGACTGAACTGGATAAAAATGATAAACCGGTTAAAATAACCAAAAGAAAAATTACTTACGCAAATAAAGAAAACTAAAACAAACGCATTCGAAATTTAAATTTTAGTTAGAATAAAACTATTTGAAATATTTATTTAGTGATTCATCTGACCCCAAAAATATATAACCATCAGGATTATACAGGAATATGTTTTTTCGGATAGTAGAGGGCATACTTTTTTTACTGTGATTTTTTTAACGGGCCTGGTCTGAATCGCCAGGTTCGTCGTTTTTCAGCATGGGCTCATTTAACTCAATAATTTTTCTTTTCATTCTCTTTCGCATTATCATGTTCAGCATTTCAACGCCAAATGAAAACGCCATTCCGAAATAGATGTAATTTTTTAAATGTAATTGCTCAGCTTGCTCTGAACTCCAGCCCTCAATCACAAGACTTAATCCTATCATTACCAAAAAGGAAAGAGCCAGCATTTTTAAAGTTGGGTGTTTGTGAATGAAGCTTGAAATCGCAGGGCTAAAGAGAAACATAATGATCATGGCAATGACCACCGCAGCGATCATGATCTCAACCAGTTTTGCAGTTCCGCCTGCTGTGAGGATACTATCAAAAGAAAAAACAGTATCAATAAGAATGATCTGCGTGATCGCAGGACCTAATGATAAACCTTTTCTTTCTTCAGCTTTAATATTTGGGTCATCACCTTCCAGCCTTTTATGTATTTCCCGAACAGATTTATAGATGAGAAATATTCCGCCGCCAAGCATTACAAGACTGGAGAGATCAAAGCCTTTATTAAAAATAGTAAATATAAATTTTCCTTTTTGGGCCAGTAGCCATCCTAAGGCCAGGAGCAAAGAACTACGAATAATGATTCCTGCAATCATCCATGCAGCGCGGGCTTTTCTTTCATTTCTTTTTTCAAGCTGATTAATGATAATGCTGACGAAGATGACATTGTCAATTCCCAAAACAATTTCAAGGATCACAAGAATAAAGAAGCTAATGACGTTTTCACTGCTGAAGAGATACTCCATTTATTTGAATTATTAATTATTAATTAATAATTATTAATTTTTGAAAGACCCCCGCAAATATGCTTAACGATAGCCGGTCCTTCATAGATAAACCCCGTCCAAACCTGTACCAATGATGCACCGGCATCCAGTTTTTCCTTTGCATCGGCGGTTGTAAAAACTCCTCCACTGGCAATGATCGGAATTTCTTTATTCGTTTTTTCAGTAATATATTTTATCATTTCAGTTGATATCTTTTTCAATGGCAACCCGCTTAAGCCACCGGATTCCTGGTTGCCAAGCCCTGTTTCCCTATATACATTTTCGCGGCGGACTGTTGTGTTTGTTGCAACTAATCCATCTAATTTTATTTCCAGCGCGATTTCAATTACATCATCAATTTGTTCCTGTGTTAAGTCAGGTGCAATTTTTAAAAGAATGGGTTTTGAAACTGCCTTGCCATTATTGATCATTTGCAGGTGCAATAAAATTTTTCTTAATGATTCTTTTTCCTGCAACTCACGCAAGCCGGGCGTGTTGGGGGAACTTACATTCACCACGAAGTAATCAACATAAGGATGCAATTCATTAAAACAGATCGCATAGTCTTTCCAGGCATCTTCATTAGTAGTGATCTTGTTTTTCCCGATGTTACCGCCGATGATGAGTCGATGATGGATGGCCGATGATGGATGATTATTTTTTTCTGTCATCTGCCATCTGTCATCTGTCATCTTTTGTTTTTCTTTCCATTTCTTCAATCTTTCTGCAATGGCTTTTGCTCCGTCATTATTAAATCCCATGCGATTGATGAGTGCCTTATCTTTTGGCAAACGGAACACTCTTGGCTTTGGGTTTCCCGGTTGGGGCAATGGAGTTACCGTTCCGATTTCAACAAAACCAAAACCGAGTGTTTCGAGTTCCTTTAAATAAGTTGCGTTCTTATCAAAACCAGCTCCAAGACCGATAGGGTTTTTGAATTGAAGATTGAGAAAATTAGTCGTGAGACGTGAATCGTGAGGCGTGAAAAAGAAGGCCAGTATTTTTCTGATTGGTTTTAAGAAGCATAAGATCTTAAAGCAGTTCATTGAAAAATAATGGGTCCATTCAGGCGGGAACAGGAAGAAAATGCTTCGAAGGATTTTATACATATCAGCCTGCGAAGATAAATTAACTTTAATGGTTTTAGGATGATATTAAGACTGTCTAACTTTGCTGAATAAAGGACAGAAAGCAAAAGAGTGCGACGCAACTGAAGCTGAATAGAAATACAAAAGCTGGAAACATAAAATAAAAAAAATTTCGACATGCAGGAAGCATACATAGTTGCAGGATACAGAACTGCGGTGGCAAAAGCAAAACGCGGTGGGTTTCGGTTTTACCGTCCGGATGACCTGGCAGCAGATGTAATAAAAGGACTGATGGCATCGGTGCCGCAACTGGAAGCAAAACGTGTAGATGATGTAATTGTAGGAAACGCTGTACCTGAGGCGGAGCAAGGATTGCAGGTGGGTCGCATCATTGCGGCAAGAGCATTGGGTTTTGATGTGCCGGGCATGACGGTGAACAGGTATTGCGCCAGCGGACTGGAAACGATCTCGATCGCTACTGCAAAGATCCGGATGGGAATGGCTGATTGTATTGTTGCTGGTGGTACAGAAAGTATGAGTCTTGTTCCGACGGCCGGTTGGAAACCTGTTCCTGCGTACTCAATAGCAAAAGATGAACCCGATTATTATTTGAGCATGGGATTAACAGCGGAGGCAGTGGCAAAAGAATACCAGGTGAGTCGTAAAGCGCAGGATGAGTTTTCATTTCACTCACATCAGAAAGCGATCCATGCAATCAAGAATGGATATTTTAAAAATGGAATTTTTCCGATCAATATTGAAGAAGTGTATCTGGACGAAAAAGGGAAAAAACAAAAAAGAAATTATACAGTGGATACTGATGAAGGCCCGCGGGCAGATACCTCGTTGGAAGTGTTGGCAAAATTAAAACCTGCATTTGCAGCGAATGGTTGCGTGACTGCCGGCAATTCATCACAGACAAGTGATGGTGCCGCATTCGTAATCGTGATGAGTGAAAGAATGGTGAATGAACTGGGATTGAAACCTATTGGCCGTTTGGTGGCTTGTGTGTCTGCCGGCGTGCATCCCCGCATTATGGGAATTGGTCCAGTGGCTGCTATTCCAAAAGCAATGAAGCTGGCGAACATGAATCTTTCGCAGATTGATCTCATTGAATTGAATGAAGCCTTTGCATCACAGGCCCTTGCTGTGATCCGTGAGGCGGGTTTGAATCCTGAGATCGTAAATATGAATGGAGGCGCTATTGCACTGGGCCATCCTCTTGGTTGTACAGGATGTAAACTAACCATTCAAATTTTAAATGACATGAAACGGTTGAATAAAAAATATGGAATGGTGACTGCATGCGTTGGCGGTGGACAGGGAATAGCGGGAGTGATTGAAAATATTGAGTAGATAAAAGTGAATAGATAAAAGATAAAAACTACCTCTGTGGTTGCAGAGGTTTTTTATTTTAATTAAAAGGTGAATCTGTTCCTCTATGATTTACTTGTCTATTTGATAGAGCAACTTCTGCAGAATCATGTTTGCCAAAAACTACATAAATTCTTTTAGCATCCAGTCTGATATATCTGATTTCCGGTTTTCCAATAGAAGGATATCCACATATTGCAATCACATCTACAGTCCATTTGACCTTTCCATACTGATAAGCACTTACGGTTCTCAAGTCCTTTTTTACAAGGTATACAAGCCCGTTTTTACCTTCGATACCTCTTTTATCTGTGAAAAAGAAATTAAGCTCCTTGTTTTTTGAAATTTTACTGGTATCGTACAGTAATGCTTCTTGGGAATAAGAAGCAACAAATGATGAAATCAATAAAATAAGAAATAATAAATTCTTTTTACTCACAATTATTTTTTGATAAATTACCATAATTACTTCTAACATTTAGAGCTTTCCTCCGAAAATAATTTCTCCTTTTGTTAAATATAATTATCTAAGAACAAATCCTCATTCTTTATCATAATTAAATTGGGTAGATATCATTCCAGCTCTTGATGGCCGTCATCTGAATATTTTGAACAAACCATAAAATTTGTCTCAAAGAATTTTATGGTTCGAATGATCTTGTTTTCCCTCATTTTTTTTATCAGCCCTGGTTCATATGCACAGGAAGTTTCTTCAAAGCGAATAAACCTGGGCATAGAACAAGATCTTCTTCCTTATATCACGGGTGGATATTTTGCAGGTGTATGGGCGGGGAAAGATCATTTACGGTTCCGTGCAATCACAGCAAGTGTTCACAAACCGGATTTCATTATTGAAACCGGTTTTACAAATAACAAAGTGACTGCTTATGCATTACTGGCTGATTATTTTTTAAAGGAAAATTGGAAAGGTTGGTGGGCAGGTACCGGTCTTGTTGATTGGCAAAGCAGCATACAAACCAATAAAAAAGAAAGTACTTCGAATTATAAAACCTGGTTATTGAATGGAAGTATTGGATATAGTTTTAAGCTCTGTAAAAATTTTTACATCAGTCCCTGGTGTGCTTTGCATGTCAGGGTTGGAGGAGATAAACACATAACCGTTGATGACAAAATCTTTGATCCGCCTTTGCTAAATCCTGAAGCCTCTGTAAAACTGGGTGCTTATTTTTAATACTCATGTAAAACAATCAGGGAACCTTTATCAATTTAAATACTTTACCTGTATTGCCTGAAGGTCCCATATTGCTGCTCACTGTTAAATATATTTCTCCGCTATTGTCCTGTCCGAATCCTTTTAAATAATATCCCAGATTATCAGGATGGCTGACCAGTTTGATGGTTTCGAAGCCCCAGTCAGTTTGTCCTGCCGGAGTACTGATAAACAATTCGCCGTCCTGTTTTGAATAAGATTGGCCAAAACTTCCAAATATATATTTTCCCTGGTATTCAGGTATTGCACTACCGCGGTATACGTTGCCACCAATGATTGTGAGTGCACGACCAGCTGTCGGATTAGCCTTATTATTGACCACTACAACAGGATCTATCAGGGGATTGTTGAAATTATCAACAGTTGGACAACTTGCCATCGTCGTTTTATTGCTTGCAGCATTAAAACAAACTCTTCCCTCTTTTACATTCCATCCATAATTGTCTCCTTTTGTTACAAGATCGATCTCTTCATATAGTGATTGTCCGGCATCCTCTGTGATCAGATCATGGTTACCGCCCATATCAAATGACATGCGATAGGGATTCCGGAATCCATAGGCCCAGATCTCATCGAGGCCGGGTTTTCCGACAAAAGGATTATCGGCAGGAATACCATAAGGAGTTCCGCTATTTACATCAATTCGTAAAATATCACCAAATAGATTAGCCTCGATGTCCTGTCCGTTGCCTCCTGCATTGGCAGTATACCAATCATCTACATGACCGGGGGCAACATCATTGCCGCCACCACCATCGCCAATAGAAATATACAGGTAACCATCCGGACCAAATGCAAGAGTGCCTCCATTGTGGTTGGGTTGAGGATCATCCAGTTCTAAAATAATTTTTTCTGTGCTCATATCAGCAACGTTATCATTCGAGATTGAAGTTTGGAACTCAGATATACGACTCAGGTTGTCCCAGCTACTGCCTGGCGCTGGCCCGCCGGCACGTGGGGGCAGTTGATAATATATGTAGAATTTGTGATTGGTTGCAAACTGCGGATGAAAAGCGAGACCTAATAATCCTCTTTCATCATAGCCGGCTGACAATGGGATTAGTGCG
>JBIOGV010000228.1:0-5859 GCA_044448365.1 Chitinophagales bacterium | reverse complement strand
TGGCGAAGTAACTTCAGCCAAAATTGTTACCGACAAATTCACTCAACGCAGCAAAGGATTTGGATTCGTTGAAATGGCCAATGATGAAGAAGCACAGGCTGCTATTGCACAACTCAATGGAACTGAAGTTGAGGGACGCAGTCTTGTAGTGAATGAGAGCCGTCCAAAACAGGAAGGCGGCGGAGGTGGCGGATTTAAAAAACGCAACTTCGGCGGTGGTGGTGGCGGCTACAATAAAGGTGGCGGCGGCGGCTACAATAAAGGCGGTGGTGGCTACAATCGCGGTGGCGGCGGTGGTGGTTACAACAGAGATTATTAATCTTTATTGAGTATACATCTTTGTTATTGCAAAATCCTCTCATTAGCGGGAGGATTTTTTATTTTTTGTTTTGGCAACTGTCTTCCATAATATTCTCGTTCCGGTAAGCAATATCTAAAAGAACTTTCCCATTTTGAATTTTTCCAGGCGATCATATCAAAAAGAGTTACTGGACAGAAACGATATCCCGTTTGAGGATATCAAACAGAATATGAAAGAGCTCGATTTCATCAATAAATACCTGGGTGGACATAAGATTACAATCAACGGATTTAAAACGATTATTGAAAAAATAAGAAAGACAGAAAGAGAAGGTAACAAACAAATTTCCATTTACGAAATAGGATGTGGCGGAGGTGATAATTTAAGAGTGCTGAAAAAGTATTGTGAAAAAGAAAAAATCCCTGCCGAATTTTCAGGCATTGATATAAACCCTCATTGTATCGAGTTTGCCCGGTCAAGAAATGAAAATCACAATATCCGGTTTTTTACATCCGATTACAAACTGATTCATTTTCAGCAAAAGCCCGATGTGATTTTCTGTTCTCTTTTCTGCCATCATTTTTCGGACCAGGAAATACCTGATATTTTAAAATGGATGAAGAAAAATTCGACATTTGGCTTTTTTATTAATGATTTAAACAGGCACCCCTTTGCTTATTATTCAATAAAATATCTGGCCAAAATCTTTTCAAAAAGTTATCTTGTAAAAAATGATGCATGTCTGAGTGTGCTGAGAGGATTTAAAAGGAACGAATTAGAATTGTTCCAGGTTCAATCCTCAATAACAAATATGCAATTACAATGGAAATGGGCTTTCCGGTGGTTGCTGATTTATTCACATGAATGAAGACAAGTTATACGATGTTGCGATCATTGGTGGCGGACTTGCCGGTCTTTCATTAAGTATTCAATGCGTAAAGGCCGGGTATAAAACCATTTTGTTTGAAAAAGAAAAATATCCATTCCATAAGGTTTGCGGGGAGTACATCAGTTTTGAAAGCTGGAATTTTTTAGAGGAACTTGGTGTGCCTTTAAGCCAGATGAATTTACCAGCTATCAGAAGGTTACTTGTATCTGCACCCAATGGAAAAGAACTCGAACAGGATCTTCCTTTGGGAGGTTTCGGGATCAGCAGGTATACTCTTGATGGCATGCTGGCTGAAATCGCAAAACAAAATGGGGTTGAAGTTATTGAAGAAACAAAGGTAACTGACGCAAGGTTTGAGAATGAAAGGTTCACTATCCAATGTTCAACATTTAATGTCCGGTCTAAAATTGCAGCGGGAACATTTGGAAAAAGAAGCAATCTTGACGTCAGATGGAAGCGAAGATTTGCTTTTCAAAAGGCCAATAAGTTGAATAACTATATTGGTATTAAATATCACATTAAAACAAACTGGCCCCGGGATCTTATTGCGCTCCATAATTTTAAAAATGGCTATTGCGGTATTTCACAAATAGAAGATGATAAATTTTGTCTTTGCTATTTAACCACAGCGAAAAACCTTGAGCGCTGTGACCATTCGATTCCACAAATGGAAAAACAAATACTTTGTCAGAATCCTTATCTCAAAGAAATTTTTGCTGAATCCGAAATGCTTTATAAGACACCTGTTACGATTTCCCAAATCAGTTTTGCAAAAAAATTCCAAATTGAAAATCATATGCTCATGATCGGTGATGCCGCAGGAATGATTACTCCACTCTGCGGAAATGGTATGAGCATGGCTTTGCATGGAAGCAAAATGGCCTTTGAACAAATTCATCTTTTCCTGCTGCATAAAATACCACGCCGGCAAATGGAAGAGAACTATACTGCGAACTGGCAAAAACAATTCGGAAAACGGTTGAAAACGGGCAGGCTCATACAACAATTTTTTGGGAGCACTTTCCTATCCAACTTACTTATTATTGTTTTAAAACCGTTTCCGCTCATAACAAGCAAATGGATCAGCCAGACCCATGGACAGCTATTTTAATAATATTTCAGAAAATTTTGAAAATTCGGAAAGATAGTGTAGCTTGGTCTTATGAAATTAACTGAAGCAAAACAGCAATTTATAAGCAGTTGGGGTGCCTTTGGCACACATTGGGGAATTAACCGGACCATGGCTCAAATACATGCTCTCCTGCTGGTCAGTGCCGATCCCATGACACAGGATGATATTATGGAAGAACTCAACATCAGCCGGGGGAATACAAATATGAACATAAGAGAGTTGATCAACTGGGGACTTGTTGAAAGAGTGATATTACCGGGAGAGCGAAAAGAGTTTTTTACTGCTGAAAAAGATATCTGGAAAGTTGTGAAACTGATTGTAAAGGAAAGAAAAAAAAGAGAGCTCGATCCCATGCTGAAACTTCTCGATCAACTGGAAGAAGTTGAAGGCGACAAGAGAGACAAGAACATCAAAACATTTGTGGATACTATGACCGGTATCAAACGCCTGGGCAAACAGGCTGATAAAACACTTGATGTGATGATCAAAGCCGATGAAAATTGGTTCGTTGGGGGCCTGATAAAGTTCTTTAAATAAAATTCTTTTACAGATCTCCTCCTGTGGTTTTTATAAATAGTCCATTTTTGAGTTGGTTTGGTATCTGAATAGTTTTATGAGATGAATGAAAAGAAAAAAACATTGGTTTTAGGTGCTTCAGAAAATTCTTCCCGCTACAGCTATCTTGCTTTGCAGAGATTGCAATCGCATCAGCATCCTGTCGTTGCCATTGGGAAACGAAAAGGAATGGTAGGAAATGTGACCATTGAAACAGAAAAAAAAGAATGGAAAGACGTTGATACGGTTACACTTTATCTTAACCCTCTTCATCAAAAAGAATACTATGATTACATTCTTTCTTTAAAACCAAAGCGTATTATTTTTAACCCGGGTGCTGAAAATAATGAACTGGCTGAAATAGTTTCCCGGCAGGGCATTCAACCGGTAGAAGCATGCACTCTTGTAATGCTCGCCACGAACCAGTATTAACATTGATCACGTAAAAAAAATTTCACTAATCGAAAATCTACGAACTGAATTGCAAGTGTAAGCACTTGATATTTTATTTTTTCTTAAAAAAAACTTGCAAAGAAAAAAGTTAATTTTAAATTTTGCTTACCCGTCCCCACTGAAAATCGGGTTGAATCAATTTCAACTGCCGAAACAATATCCTTTTAGTTTTCAATTTCTACCAATGAAAAACCTAACTATTGCTCTGATTGGTGGTTGCATGGCGTTTTGTTCAATCACAAGTTCAGCACAGTCCGTCCAGAAAAAAGAGGTTACACTTAACGAACCCAACTACAACAAGCCTAAATTATTTGCAGACCTACCGGACAGGGTAGATTTCAATCCCAACAATTTCTCCGGTCTTTTTAAATTGCAGGTCGGTCAATCTGCGAACGTTCCAATAAGCCCGGCTTTCAACTTTTCCGGACAGGTAGTTTCAAAATCTGAATCATCAAATTCAATAAGTGTTGTGATCAGATCGACCAACCGCGCTGGCGCCAGGCTGGTATTTACTAAAGTGACAGATGAAAACGATTCAATAAAATATTTAGGCCGGATCATAAGCATGCAGCATGGCGACAGTTATGAATTAATTTCAGAAAACAATCAATATTATTTTAAGAAGAAAGGAATTTATGATCTTATGAGCGAATAATAATCACCCTTTTTTAATCCAAATCCTATGCGTCCCTTTTGCAAAGCCGAAAAATCCACCTTGTTATGAGAAGCCAGATCCGATCCTTCGTCCTAATGGTGCTGCTTTCTATCAGCACCTTATTTTCTATTTCACAAGTACCTATTTATAACAGCTACCCGTCAGCAACCTCCGTTATCTATCTTGATTTTGACGGGCAAACAGTTTCCGGCACAAGCTGGAATGGAACCGGCCCGATCTATTGTGGTGCATCAGGACTTACCAGTGCACAAATAACAGAGATCTTTAACAGGGTAGCTGAAGATTATCGTCCATTCACGATCAACATTACAACAGATTCAACAAAGTATTTTAGTGCGCCCGCCAACAGAAGAACAAGAGTAATCGTTACAGTTACATCTGACTGGTATGGTTCTGCCGGCGGTGTTGCTTTTGTAAACTCATTTACCTGGGGTGATGATACACCCTGTTTTGTTTTTTCAGCTTTGCTGAATTATAATACAAAAGATGTAGCTGAATCCATATCTCATGAAGCTGGCCATACACTTGGGCTTCGTCATCAAAGCACTTATGATGCTAACTGTGTAAAAACCGCAGAATATAATCCGGGGCAAGGAACAGGAGAAATAAGCTGGGCGCCTATTATGGGGGTTGGTTATTCAAAAAATCTTACGACCTGGT
Organism: Chitinophagales bacterium; assembly: GCA_044448365.1. Classification (GTDB taxonomy): domain Bacteria; phylum Bacteroidota; class Bacteroidia; order Chitinophagales; family Chitinophagaceae; genus VBAU01. Next base: position 1,193 of record JBIOGV010000228.1, on the reverse strand, counting down.
ATAATGGTCAAAGCACATTGGGATGTAACGTTTATCAAAATGATCTTGACGTAATCACCAGCGCTGCAAACGGCATTGCATACCGCACAGATTATAAACCCACCAGCTTTACTACTGCACCGGATCAAACATTTGCCAATAACCAGTTTACGACAAGCAGTATTATTGTAAAGAATACGGACCAGGACCTTTTTAAGTTTACAGTGCCTTCATTGAAAATATTTCAATTAAGCGCCGTTCCATTCAATGTCGGTTCGGGAAATGCCGGTGCTGATCTCGACATGAAAGTTACATTATACAATAGTTCGCAAGCTGTGTTGAACACTTTTAGCTCCAGTTCTTCTTTAAGCGTACTTATTGATACAACTTTGAGTGCAGGTACTTATTATTTTAAGGTGGAAGGAGTGGGAAATACCTATGCGCCTGATTATGGAATTACAGGTTCTTATTCAGTCCAGGGACAAATTGAGGAAAGCACTTTGCCTCTGCTGAAACTGGAATTGAGAGGCTCGTTCAGTAATGATAAGCATATTCTCAACTGGACCATCGAAGCAGATGAAAAAATTTCAGAACAGGTTCTTGAATCGTCTACCGATGGGAAAAACTTCACGCCTTTGGTTCAACCGGACAATGAAGCAAGATCATACACCTATATTCCGGAAAACCAGGGCAGCATCCTGTATCGTCTTCATGTTACGTTTGATAACAACAGTAATCATTACTCGAACATTATTATGATCAAGCAGCCAGGTGATATTTACAGGCCTAAACTGATCAATAGCCTTGTTACAAATGGAATGATAACTGTGACAAGTCCTTCGGTTTTTGATTATACATTGATCGACCTGAATGGTAAAATATTGAATAGAGGAAAACTGTCAAATGGAATGAATACAATTTCAGTAAGCGATTTTATCAATGGCATGTATCTTATTCGTTTTTCAAATGGAGATCATCGGTGGACTGAAAAATTAGTGAAACAATAGCTCTTTTCGTTCTGATAACAGAACTTTAATCCGTGCACTATTTGTTGGTAAGAGGTTTTTCTATACCTTAGAAGAACCTCTTTTTTATGAAATGGAGAAAATTTAATGGCGACCCAATTGAATTACCAATTTACCAGGCCGTTGAAAACGCTATCAAACGGGAAACTGATAAAGGTTTCAGATTAAAAGTTTGTATAGGTACTGATT
>JBIOGV010000227.1:0-5925 GCA_044448365.1 Chitinophagales bacterium | reverse complement strand
TCATAATCTTTCACTCCATATCCTTTCATCACAATTACTTTACCATTTTTTATTACGCAGACCGCAATACCGGGAATCTGCCAATCAGTTAGTGCACGGTTCACATAATTGTCCAAACTATCCTTTACAAATGAAGGCAGGCCTGCCTGCCGGTCAGGCAGGGAATCAGTTTGAGAAAAACAATGGCAGAATGCTACAAAGGCAAGAAAAAAAAGAATGAATCGTTTCATACAATTATTTTGATTTTAGTTGCGGGAAAATTTTTTTCTTAATCGGGTAAAAAAATAATCTCCGGATAATGATAACTGTCCAGGGGATAAATATAGCAACCTTAGGTGCAATTAAATACACAAAGGCCGTTATGGTGAAAATCACCGGGAAGGCAATAGCCGTCAATGCAAAATATTTCGCTGCCCGTTGTGTCAATCCCTCGCTTAAGTGATTTTTGGGATTCCCCACATATCTCCAGATTAAAAGGTTTGATAAGCCGAGTAAAATAATGTTACACGAGTAAAAAACAATTGGAGTGATCATACGTTTTGTTATGTACTCACTATAGAAAGCAGTATTGAAAGGCATGATCACTATTGTAAAAAGAAAGAAAAGATTTAGCCATAATAATTTTCGGTTATAGTTTATTACAAACCCGAGTAAGCGGTGATGAACGGTCCAATAGAGACCGATTAAAAAAAAGCTTATCAGAAACCCAATAAATTTTGGAATTGTGTCAGTCAATGCGTGAACGAGATTTATTTCGGATGGTTTTTCCAATTCCGGAATTTTTATGTCGATAGCGAGTAACGTTATGGCAATTGCAAAAACGGCATCACTGAAAAAAGCCAATCTCTCAAGCTGAAACCCTGCCTTGCCGGCAGGCAGCCCTTCTCTTGGCACACTATGTAATTGGTCAGCCATTAAATATTTTTAATACTGAATGGATAATATTCAGATCTGCGGTTAATCATTAATGGCCTGGTAAACCAGGGCTTTGAATTTATCATGAATTTCACCGTGGCTGTTTGGGAACTGCTGAAGGAAGAATTGCGCTATGATCTTTTCTTTCGGGTCGATCCAGTAGGAAGAACTGAACATTCCTCCCCAATAAAATGTTCCCGCTGAAGCCGGGTTTTTGGCAGCGCTTTTATCTGTATAAATTCCAAAACCCAAACCAAATTTATCATCACCAAAATCGAGATCGCCGATCTGGTTTGCAGTCATCATTCTTATTGTTGAGCGGCTCAAAATCCTTTTGCCGTCATACTCGCCGCCGTTCAGCAGCATTTGCATAAAAATGGAGTAATCATAAGCAGTAGACGATAAACCACCACCTCCGGAATAATAGGTACCGTCCATGTCCGGGTAATTGACATATATGATACCGTTCAGCTGGTAGGTTTCGCCATCTTTCTGAATATGCTTTGTTGAATCTTCCGAGTATAAAGTTGCCAGGCGATTCCTTTTTTCCTTTGGCACATAAAAATAAGTATCCTTCATCCCGAGAGGAGTAAAGATTTTTTTTCTGAAGAATTCATCCAGGCTCATGCCGCTTACTACTTCAACCAGGTAACCCAGCAGATCTGTATTTAATCCATATGTCCATTTTTCACCGGGTTGATGCATAAGCGGAAGTCCGCCTAAAATTTTCATTTTATCTGCCAGTAGAATTTTATCAACTCCGATACCACCGACAACGCCAGCCTTATAATAAATAGCATTTGATTCCTTGGTTCCGATTTGTGCATATGCAATACCCGAAGTGTGTGTCAGCAGGTCACGAATGGTAATTTCTCTTTTGGCCGGCACAGTAGTATAAGTAGTATCGGCCGCGTTGAATTTGTCGAGAACTTTTGGATTTTTGAACTCCGCAATGTATTTGCTTATGGGGTCATTCAATAAAATTTTCCCTTCTTCATATAACATCATTACAGCTACACTTGTTATCGCCTTTGTTTGAGAAGCAATCCGGCAGATCGCATCCTTTTTCATTGCCGATTTTTTATCAATATCATCATAACCCAATCCTTTATAATAAACAATTTTTCCATTCCTTGCTACAAGCACCGAAGCGCCTGCGATCCATTTTTTGTCAACATATTCTTTAACGAGATCATCAATCCTAGCGAGTCGTTCTGCCGACATGCCAACCGACGCAGGTGCAGCTTCAGCCAGTACGGAACTATTATTTGTTTTTGCTGCCGGAGCAGTTTCCTCTTTGAGAACTAATTTTGAAGGTATCTTCTGCAATTGAGCCGTAAGAGATAAACTGCTGTATAAAATAAGAACCGCAGCAGCAATTCTTTTTAAACCCGGTAAAAGAAAAATGGGTATTGATAGTTTTCTCATAACAGTTATAAATTGATACAGAAAGTTAGGATTTAATTGAAAACTACTTAAATTTTTGGCGGCAGACCATGATGGGATCAAAAAGATTTTTCTTTCCTTTCTTCAAAAATTTTGAATTGCTCGTAACATTTCTTGATATAGGTTTGAAACTCGTAGTCAGAAGTGATTATTGCAAATTGGTATGAAGGCCGATATATAACCATAAAACTATCCAGCTTTTCATTGGTTAAGTTCGTTAATCGTCGTACTAATTGTTTATTAAAACGATGATCAACGAATTTATCCTGCTCTTGTTCTATTAAACGTTCCTGGAACCTCATCATATTTTTATTTTTCCTGAATTGAAACATTTGGATGATCTCATCCAGGTCAAACCCAACCCCTACACCACCTGAACCGCCACCCATTGTTGGCCTTAGCTTTGGCTTCTCATAGTTAAACACTTTTGCATAATCCAGCCTGTTTTGTAATGAATCCATTCTGTAGTTCCTGGGCGTGACAGTGACTCCTTTCAAAACCGTGATATTAATATGAAGTGAAATGTCAAAATGCAGGGGATCGATCATCTGCAACACAGGGTATTTAATAGTTGGTTTTCCCAGGTAAGAGAACCAGATCGAATCTTTTTCACCGACATCAATCTTGTAATTGCCGTTAATATCCGTAATGGCACCTTTTCCTAAAGAGCTTAAAACAGTTACCGCTTCCAAAGGATAAAGGCGCGAGCTATCATACACTGTTCCTCTTACCTGGTATTGTGCGTCTGTGATCGATGCGATCAAACAAAACAGGATGGCAAGACAGGAGCAATAAATATGAAGATTCTTTTTAGTCAAAAAATGGCAATTAATCTGCAAGTAAACAAACAAAATGCAAATTGTTCTTTAAAGTCATTAGTCATCAGTCAATGAGTCATTGTAAAGTCTCTACTGACAATTGACCTAATGACCATTAGCCAACTTCTTTACAAGCTCTTCGATAATTACAGGATAATTGGCATACTCTAAAGCATGAATTCGATCGGCTAATGCTTCAGGGGTGTCATTGTCTGGCACGGGGCATTTTATTTGTAAAATAATATCACCATTATCATAAAATTCATCTGCATAGTGGATGGTGATGCCGCTTTCCGTTTCTTTTCCGCTAATAACAGCTTCATGAACTTTTTGTCCATACATTCCTTTGCCGCCATATTTTGGCAATAATGCAGGATGAATATTTATTATTCGTTTGGGATATTCTTCCAGTAAGATTTTTGGGATCTTCCAAAGGAAGCCAGCCAGTACAATAAAATCAATTTCTTTTTCCCTTAGCTCATCGACATAGGCATTGCCTCTGAAAAATTTTTCTTTTTCAATAACGAGGGAAGGGATTTTTTCTTTTTCTGCAATTTGTAACACACCGGCTTCCTTTTTATTAGAAACGATCAGCGCAATTTTTGCTAAAGAATCCCGATGGCTATCGGGATTGAAATGATCAATAATCTTTTGTGTGTTTGTCCCTGTTCCTGAAGCAAAAATTGCGATATTAACCGGCATTAATATTAGTTGATATAAATAATGACTCAAATATCGGTGAAATGAATTTTTAAAATTATAGTTTCAAACATTTCAAAAAACATATTGACTGAGGTATGACATAAGCTATACAGTCCAATTTTTTTTTAATTAATTATTTGAAATGCACGCTGGTAAAGGCTTAAAAAAATTTTTAGATCAATGTTTTTTTATAACCCTACTGACTTATTTTTGCAACCGACTGGAGATTTATCCACATTTCAGATTAACCGAGACTATGACCGCATGTAACCCAATCAACAGGAAGTTTGCTCTGATAGTTTTTATTCTTTCCTTGTTTTCATTTTCAGTTTCCGCACAGAATGGACAGCAGCTTTTTCAGCAAAACTGCGCAAGCTGTCATAATCCATCAAAAGACATGACCGGCCCAAGACTTGGGGATGTATTGGAAAGAGATCCTTATAACGGAGACATAAGCAAAATTGTTAATTGGGTACATAACGTTGACAAGTTATTAGCAACTGATTCTTATTATAAGGGGCTTATGGCCAGGTATGGTGCCCGAATGACACAGTTTTCCGGTTTAAGTGATAAAGATATTGCTGCTATTATTGGTTATACCGAAAAGACATACGCTGATGCTCAAAAACCACAAGGACCTGCTGGCGGTGGTGAGACTAATCCCTCGGCAGGAAACAAGAACTGGGTCATCTTCGGTGTCATTTCTCTTATCATGGCAATCATTGCCCTGATATTAATGCAGGTAAACAGCAATCTTAAAAAACTTTCTGACGACCGTGAAGGAATTCTTCGCCCCGAACCTGTTGCTTTTTATAAAAATAAAGTATACATCGCTCTTATCACTATCATATTATTTATACTGGCCGGCTTTTATCTGACAAAAGGCGCCATTGGCTTAGGTCGTCAGCAAACTTATGAACCAAAACAGCCTGTTTATTTTTCACATAAAGTACACTCCGGCCTTAACCAGATCAGTTGCCTGTACTGCCATGGTAATGCCTGGGAAAGCAGGCATGCGACCATTCCCTCGGTAAATGTTTGTTTGAATTGCCATAAAGCCATCCAGGGATATTCTGATAAGAGTGCCAAAATTTATGATGAGGATGGTAATGAAATAAATGGCACTGCAGAAATCCAAAAATTGTATAAATATGCCGGGTTCGATCCATCCAATGCGGCAAAATGGAACCCTTCTATGGCCAAACCGATAGAATGGGTAAAAATTCATAACCTGCCTGATCATGTTTTTTTCAGCCATGCGCAGCACGTACGTGCAGGCAATGTACAATGTCAAACCTGCCATGGGCCCATTACAGAAATGGATGAAGTAAAACAATTTGCTGAATTAAGTATGGGCTGGTGCGTGAACTGTCATCGTGAAACCAAAGTGAATTTTAATTATACCGATAGCACTGGAAATAAATTTTACAGCATTTACGAAAAATTCCATAATGACTTTAAGGCAGGGAAAATGGATAGCATCACAGTTAAAGATATTGGCGGAATTGAATGCCAGAAATGTCATTATTAATGTGCTAATTTGAGAATGTGCTAATGCGATTTCATGAGTTCATTTTTAGATTTTCGAATCTTCAAATTCTGATATGAGCAATAAAAAGATTTGGCAAAAGTTTGGTGAGTTGAGTAATGAGAAGACCACTAACCTGCCTGCCGGCAAGGCTGGGCAATTAGCGGAAGACGAATTCAAAGAACAATTACCATTTGAAGATATTGATAATGGACTCCTTAATGCTGCTACACCACGACGTGATTTTTTAAAATATCTTGGTTTCAGCACAGCAGCCGCAGCATTAGCCGCTGGTTGTAAAATACCTTCACGCAGGGTTGTTCCTTTTGGTAACAAACCGGCAGATGTTTTCCCCGGTGTTGCAAAATATTATGCTACAACGTATGTACAGGATGGTGATGTGCTGCCTGTAATTGCAAAAGTGAGGGATGGACGCCCAATTAAAATCGAAGGGAATGACCTTTGCTCATTTACCAAAGGTGGAACTTCTCCAAGAGCGCAGGCTTCAGTGCTTGA
>JBIOGV010000226.1:0-5948 GCA_044448365.1 Chitinophagales bacterium | reverse complement strand
ACTGATAAAGCGGGACTTGCAGTATTTGAAAACATTCATTTTGGGTCTTACCTGGTCAGGGTAAGCCTGGTTAATTATGCGACCCAATACTCACCTGCTTTGGAATTGTCAGGAACTCATTCAAACATTGTTGTTCCTGTTATGAAATTATTGGTAGCGGAAAAGCAATTAAATAATGTAACCGTTACGACTCACAAGCCATTTATTCAAAAGCTGAACGATCGTCTTGTAGTAAATGTAGAAAGCAGCCCGATAAATGCGGGAAGTTCCGCAATGGATATCTTAGAGAGGTCTCCGGGAATTACTATTGATCAAAATGACATCATCAGCATGCGTGGCAAACAAGGTGTAATTATTATGATTGATGGAAAACCCAGTCCTTTATCCGGACAGGACCTGGCCAACTATTTGCGTGGCCTGCCCGGAAATGCGATGGAGAGGATCGACCTGATCACCAATCCATCTGCAAAATTTGATGCGGCCGGGAACGCAGGGATCATTGATATACGAATGAAAAAAGATCAGCGATTCGGCGCTAACGGAACCTTTACCGCCGGTTACGGCCAGGGAGTTTATCCAAAAACAAATGCGGGTGCCACTTTTAACTATCGCAATAAAAAAATAAATGTTTTTGGAAATTATAATTATGCCTATCGAATTGGATTGAATCACCTGGTACTTGATAGAAATTTTTACACCAAAGGTGTTTTTGACGGGGAAGATAAAAAGGATAATTACACCACCTTTCCTCAAAACATTCATGTAGCCAGGCTGGGGATGGATTTTTTCCCGGGTAAGAAGACGATTATTGGTTTTGTAGCGAACAGTACTTTTATTCATTACAACAGTAATAATGATAATAATTCTGTGGTCATTGATAATTCAAGCCAGCCATCTTACACTTTTAAAACAAAATCTGAAGGCAGCAACGGGTTGAATAATTCATTTGGGAATATCAATCTGAAACATACGTTCGACAGCAGTGGGAAAGAACTGACCGCTGATGTGGACTATGGTGTTTTTAAATCAAATTCTTTTTCTACCAATAATACCAGTTATTATAACCTGGATGGATCTCCCTTCAAGCCGGTGTATATTTTAAATGGAACACAAAATGGAAAATTAGTTCTCCAAACAAACAAAGCGGATTATGTAAATCCGCTGGGCAAAGGGGCAAAGTTTGAAACGGGTTTTAAAACAAGCTATGTTTCTTCTGATAATGATCAGCATTTTTTTGATTTAAGCAGCGGAGCGGCCGTTGACGATACGACCAAAACCAATCATTTTATTTATAAGGAATATAATAATGCTGCTTACCTCAATTTCAGTAAAGAGTACAAAAAAGTTAATGTGCAGATTGGTTTGCGGGGCGAACAGACAACGGTTAAAACAAAACAGGTAAAAGATGATGTATTATTCGATACCAGTTACTTTCAACTTTTTCCAAGCGCTTTTTTCAATTATAAAATAAATGAGAACAAAACACTGGGTGTATCTGTAAGTCGCCGTATTGACCGGCCGAATTACTCTGAATTAAATCCTTTTTTATTTTTAATCGATGTGAGCACTTATTCATCGGGCAATACCGGCCTGAAACCACAGCTCACCTGGTCGTACGAAATAAACTATACAGTTAAAGAATTGAATTTTTCGTTAGGCTACAGTCATACTACGGACGCCCAGAATATCGCGATCGCAAGGTTCAAAGACGTATTTCCAAAAATTCACCTTGCTGACTCCAATGTTACCGTTGAAATCCCCGTAAATCTTACCTCATCTGATTATGTTGGATTGACCGTATCGGCTCCTATACGTGTGGCTAAATGGTGGAACATGATCAATAATATAAACATTTATTACAATCATTTCAATGGGGATCTTGGCGGAACAGAATTAAACAATGGTTCCCCTGCTGCCGATGTGAGAATCGATAACAGTTTTACATTTAAAAAGGGCTGGTCAGCCGAACTCAATGCCAGCCTGAATTCCGGGGGCAGAGATGGATATATGGTTGCGAAGCCTCAATGGGGTTTGTCAACAGGCGCTCAAAAATCAATACTCAGGAATAAGGGAACCATTCGTTTGAATGTTACCGATATTTTCTGGACCAACTTACCCAAAGCCACTATTATATATCCCGACACTTATATTGAAAGATGGCATGCATTCCGGGAATCAAGAGTGGCCAATCTTACATTCAATTATCGTTTTGGTAACAACAAAGTACAGGCAGCCCGTCGCAGAACAACCGGTTCGGAGGAAGAAAGACAGAGAGCCGGTAATTAAAATGGCAGCATTTCAATATTGATCGTTCATTTGTGCAATGATTCTAAAAGCTTAAGATGAAGTTGTAACTTTTTTAAGGTATCTTTTTGAAAAAACTGTCGCAGATGCTTATAAAAATGACTGTGATCATAATATCCATATAAGCTGAAATGAAAATCCTTTGGTGAATTGGCAAGATGCGATGCTGCTGTGCGAATTCTCAATATCTGTAATGCCTTTTTACTGCTGATGCTGGTAGTTTTTTCAAAATAGCGTTGTAATGTTCTTGTGGTAATTTGATACTCCTCAGCAAATTCATTGATTGAAGTTGTGAAATCATTATTACTGCTGCACCGGGCCACAATTGCTGTTACCACTTGTATTGGCCGCTGTGATCCCGAATATTTTTTTATGATTGATTCAAAATACGCGTTCGCAATGGCAACTCTCGCTTCAAACGACAATGCTTTTTTTATTTTATCAATAATGGTGTTATCGAGCAGGTAGCTTAACGGAAAAATATATTCGCGGTATTCGGAAAAATTTATTTTCTTTTCAAAAATTACAGGCGAAATCCTGAATTTAATACCAAAAATTTTATTGCCCGGCTGGTGATGGCATTCGATCGCTTTATGTCTTGGCAGAAAACCATTCGTTTTCATTCTGAACTTCTTTTCCCTGACCTGCATGATAAATGGTGTGCCAAGATTAATAAGATAAGTGTAGCCGATATTTGGAAACAGTGTATCTGAAAAACCTTTTGGATACTTCTTCCACAGGGTTTCAAACCTCGTTTCCCAAAAAAAATCAATAAAATGCTGCAAGGATGCAGGTGCGGGTATACGATGATAATATTGCTCGAAATGCGTTTTATGAAAAAACTCTACATGCTGCAATAGCCTTGATTTTTATAAAGATAGAAGAAAGGATAACGGGGAATATTAAAACTTTACAAAAGGCAATTGTCATGCTATGACATTCGGGTAGAATTTTATACATTTATGTCTAACTTAACAGCCACCTAAACTATGAGGACTTTTTTTACGACCATACTATTTCTTCTTTTTGCCAGTTTTGCCAGGTCTCAGCAATTAAGTCAAATCACATTTTCGGACGCATCTAATTTTTCCTATTTTTCGTTTCTTGTCGATCAGACGGTACTCGTACGCGTTACAGATGAGGGCAAAATAATCGAATGGGGTACAGAGGAGCAGTCAATAAGATCCACTAATTATTATGCACCAAAATTATTGCCCTACCTGGGCAGAGTGGAATACTATGGACAGGAAGCAGACTCGGCATATCGGGGAAAGGTAAAAAGCATTGGCACTTGTATAATTACTTATTATGGTCATTTTGAAGAAGCAACGAAGGTCGGGAAGTTAAAATCTCTCGGTACTCTTTTAATGGATTATTACTCCAATTTTGACAATGTATCTTATAGAGGAAAATTAAGATTTGCCGGCAGTTTGGTACTGGAATATTATGCTTCGCTTTCCGATGAAGCCTATAAAGGGAAATTGAAAACAGTGGGCAGCACCCCCATTACCTATTATTCTACATTTGATGATAAATTAATTAAAGGAAAAATAAAAAGTATTGGCACCGTTTCTTACACATGGTATACTTCGTTCGACCGGAGTGAATTAAGAGGCGCGTTGAAAACAGGTTCCTACAGGGCGCCGATAGGTAGTGTTACTTATATCCTTCGGTAGTCTCAACTTTGGGTTCAGGCAATTTTTGTTTATCGGGATCTACTTCGTTACATTGATCTTAATACCTATATAAGTAGTTGAGGAATTCGGTTTATTCTGGCTTTCGGGACACCCGCCCGTACTTCCGGGTGTAACTGATTTCGGACTAAACAACAAGGTAACTTCATCCGGGCCGGTATAACCCAAAGCGGAATTGTATTTATAAATAGCCGAACCTTTTTCGTCTGAACCTGTTTGGCTGGTTTCATAGTGAGAAGCCTGCCGGCTTACATTTAATGTACCTGAACCGCCGGTAAAAACATAAGTTTGTCCCGAAGAAACGCTGACATTAATAAATTGAGTTGGTTGAACCGGTGGAACATATTTATCTTGTAAATTTTTCGTGCAGGATTGTATACATATCAGAGAGCCAATTAAAATCGCCGGGTATACGAATCTATTTTTCATAACAATTAGTTTAACTAAATCTAATTTAATTTTTGTAAACGGAAAAATATTTATACACACTATGCACAGCAAGCGTAATTATTTAATAAACGATGCAGTAAATTAACCTGTCGCAGTTCGCCTCCAATTTGTCGTTTTCACACCGGGTCTGTTTTCAATATTAGTCAGATGTTTGTATTGAAAAGATAAACAATAACGAAATAATTTAAAAATGGAAACGAATCATAAAACGATCATCACGGTGCACAACACTATTAATGCACCTATAGAAAAAGTATGGGAATACTGGACAAAACCCGAGCACATTATTAAATGGAATAATGCTTCCGAAGATTGGCATACACCGTGGGCAAAAAATGATCTGCGGCCCGGTGGCAGCTTTGTGTCACGTATGGAGGCAAAAGATGGAAGTATGGGTTTTGATTTTGGTGGAGTTTATGATATGGTCTTACTTAACGAATACATTGAATACACTATTGGCGATGGCAGAAAAGTTAAAGTGAGTTTTGCTGCGCAGGGAAAAGTCACTAAAATAACAGAAGCCTTTGAAGCTGAAAATATGAATTCTCCTGAACTGCAGCGTGGGGGCTGGCAATCGATACTGGATAATTTTAAGAAATACACAGAAGGTAATTAAGTGTTATTCAGGTTGGGCGAAAAGTTTGTCTTCAAAGCCAATAGATGAGCGGTTTTTTCTTCGCAACATCAAAAATATTTTCATTAGAAACTTGTACCGAATATTTATTTTCGTTTCCTATGTACATTTTCTCGAACCCTCATATCAGCAACGCTACATCTGCCGATATTCCGGTGATCAGAGATTTATTAAACAGCGCGTACAGAGGAGAATCTTCCAAAGAAGGCTGGACAACTGAAGCGCATCTTATTGCCGGCAATGTAAGAACGGATGATGCGAATGTGCAACAGACAATGGAACTGCCCGGAAGTATATTCTTAAAGTATACGAACGAAAAAAATGAGATCATCGGTTGTGTGAATCTGCAAAGACGCGGTGAGAAGATGTACCTCGGTATGTTCAGCGTATCTCCAAAATTACAGGGTGGCGGTATTGGCAAAGAGTTATTAAAAGCATCTGAAGAATACACAAAGCATGCACAATGTATTTCAATTTACATGTCAGTCATATCGGTCCGAGAAGAACTCATTAACTGGTACCAGCGACATGGTTATAAAGACACCGGGAACAGGCAAGTCTTCATTGAAGACGATGTTAGCGGAAAACATTTGCAGGAACTGGAATTTATGGTACTGGAAAAATTTGTTCAATAAAAAATCATTTAGCTGGAGTAAGAATGATGTTTCGATATTCGATTGGCTCATGATCACCCTGCAACATGATGGGCCCCGGGTCTCCTTCCTTGCTATCGAGCGCTCCTCCAGTAATTCCGGGGATTTCCTGGTTACAGATTACGGTTTTGCCATTTGCAATTACTGTAACCATTCTTCCCGTGAATGTGATATCATATGATTGCCATTCCCCCGGTTTTTTTGCAACCATTT
>JBIOGV010000225.1:0-5971 GCA_044448365.1 Chitinophagales bacterium | reverse complement strand
GTTATGCCCTGCCGCCTTCAACATAATTTTTCAAATGATGATTGAGGTTTTAAAACAAATGTTGAGGAATTGGCCCAGGCAAACAAGATCATTGAATTATTACTGGAGCATTTCCCCGGCAATAAAATAAACTTCGACCTGCATGATTGCGATAAAATCCTGCGGATAGAAGGAAGAAATTTTATGCCCGAAAAAATAATGGGGCTCGTTATTGAACATGGTTTTCGCTGTGATGTATTAGAATAACCTTCAAAACAAATTTATGCTGCCTGCCAAAAAGACTTTCAATAATACGGATGAGTATATTGCTTTATTCCCTGCTCATATCCGGGATATCTTACAAAAATTAAGGGCCACTATCAAAAATTCGGCACCGGGTGCCGAAGAAGTGATCAGTTATAAAATGCCCGCATTTAAATTAAACGGAATGCTCGTATGGTTTGCTGCAAATAAAGAACATATTGGTTTTTACCCGACACCTTCCCCAATAATAATTTTCAAAAAAGAATTAGCGGGTTATAAAACTTCAAAAGGGGCCATCCAGTTCCCGATTGAAAAAGCCATTCCCTTAACACTGGTAGAGGACATCGTTAAGTTCAGGGTCAAAGAAAATTTACAAAAATCAAAAACAAAATCGAAGAAGAAAACTTCCAACTCAAAATAAAATAAAACCGATACGCAAAGAGCTGCGTAAGCTTAAGAGCCATTTACTAACTCTTATACAGAACTATTATTACCGCCGTTTATTTCCTCATACTCAGCTTTGTCAGAACTTGCTGACAAAGCTGGAGCCACACAGAAATGAGAGCAGATGATCATTTTATGGAGTCATCAAAATTTAATTTCCGGATATTTAAATGTAAGTTATATTTACAGACCGAACGGTCGGTTTAAAATAAAAAATCATCATAGGTTCTTATGCCAAAAGAAGCCAGGGATACAAGGGCTACGATATTAAAGATCGCTTTGCAATTATTCCTACAAAGAGGCTATAAAGATGTTTCCTACCAGGATATCATCAAAAAGACCGGCTTGTCCAAAGGTGCTATTTACCATTACTTCAAATCGAAAGAAGATCTTTTGGCCCATGTTTTTGAATTTCTCCTGGAAGCTACACGTCAGCCCGGTATTGAAGACCCCGAAAACCTTGTAACCGATTATGAATCTTTTCAAAAATTATTTATCGGAACAAAGAAAGAACAGTTTAAAAATTTCAAAAAGCTGCTGGGAACAAAATCATTAAAATTCAATAAGATCCTGTTCTTCCTCGAAGCGATCATTGAAAATGAAAGGCTGAAAAAAATTATAGGAGAGATAATGAAACAGGAGATAAAATTTCTTGAAAAATGTTTTTCAGGTTTAAAAAAACACAAGACCCTCCCCGGGGGGAAAGACCCGGCATTATTGGCGGAAAGCCTCTTTTGGATGCTCCAGGGCACAGAAACGCTGATGTTGTTTTCGCAGAACAGCGACCTTGAAGAAGATTTTATAAAGATGTATAAAAAAACCATTGAAGATTTCTTTAAGATCATTTAATATCCCATTGATATGAAAAAAGCTTCAACTATTTTCCTGTTCGCAATGACTCTTATTATGTTTTCATCCAGGGGCAATAGTCAAACGGCAAAGGAAATTGTAATAAAAGCAGAAGACAATATCCGCGGTTTATCATCAAGGGTGGAAATGACCCTACAAATCGTGCGCCCGTCATGGACACGCTCGATGAGCGTTAAGGCATGGTCGAAAGGTGAGCAATATTCCATGATGATCGTTACGGCCCCGGCAAAAGATGCAGGCACTGTTTTTTTAAAACGCATCAAAGAGATATGGAATTGGTTGCCGGGAATTGAAAGAATTGTAAAACTGCCTCCATCAATGATGGCTCAAAGCTGGATGGGGACGGATTTTACCAATGATGACCTTGTGAAAGCTTCATCGCGTATAGATGATTATACCCATAAAATTGCCGGTGACAGTGTTATTGAAGGGCGCAAGTGCTGGAAGATCGAGATGATTCCATTGCCTGAAGCCGCAGTAGTCTGGAGCAAAGTAAATATGTGGATTGACCAGAAGGGTTATTTGGAATTGCGACTGGAGTTTTATGATGAAGATGGTAAGCTGGTAAATATTCTACAGTGTTCTGATATCAGGAATGTTGGGGGCAGAACAATACCGACCAAAATGGAAATGATTCCTGTAGAAAAAAAAGGGCAGGAAACCATAATAACATATACTAACGCAGTTTTTAATCAGCCTATCAGTGAGGAATTTTTCACGACCCAAAACATGAAAAAGGTTAAATAATGTATCTCAAACTTGCATGGAGAAATATGTGGCGCAGCAGGAAGAGAACGCTTATTACGATCTCTGCAATTTTCTTTGCCGTGATTTTTGCAATACTTATGCGTGTTATTGTCATCGGCATATTTGATAAAATGATTGCCGATACGGTAAGCATGTCATGCGGATATATCCAGGTTCATCACATCGGTTATTGGGAAAGCAAATCTATTGACAGCAGTATGGAAGAAAACCCAGGGCTTACAACTTTTCTCAACAATGAAAAAGAAGTGACGGCCTGGGCTCCGCACCTGGAGTCGTTTGCATTGGCATCGTCGGGGGAGCGCACAAAAGGCATCATGGTTAGTGGCATTGAACCTGAAAAGGAAAATTCAGTATCAAAACTTTCTCAAAAAATAATTGCCGGAAAATATCTTTCAGATAGCGATAATAGCATCCTGCTTGCCCAGGGGCTTGCCAATTATTTAAAATTAAGAGTAAATGACACAGTAGTATTGCTGGGCCAGGGTTACCATGGAAATATGGCAGCAGGAAAATATGCTATAAAAGGAATTGTAAGCCTTCCAATACCTGAAATGAATAAAGGAATGGCCTGGCTACCGATGGCAAGCTGCAGAGACCTTATGAGCACGGGTCCAGGATATACATCCATCTCCATAATGGTGAATAACAGGAATGAACTTGATGCACTGAGGGAGAGTATAATAAAACAAACAAGAGGGCAAGACGATGAAGTTATGACATGGCAACAAATGGTTCCTGAATTAGACCAGTTTTTCCAGGCAAAAATGGGACAGAACGTAATCATGTCAGGCATTCTGTACCTCGTTATTTCTTTTGGAATATTTGGCACCATGCTAATGATGCTTAATGAGCGCATGCATGAATTTGGAATTCTTATTGCTATCGGAATGAAGAAAGGAATTTTGTCCCGAATCGTTGTTATGGAGATGGCATTGATGTCAATAGTGGGAACATTATTGGGTATAGCTGCAGCATTTCCGTTAGTGCTCTATTTCAGGTTTCACCCGATATACATCGGGGGAAGCTGGGGTGCGATGGCTGAAAAATTTAATTTCGAGCCAGTCATTCAACCATCCATTGCCATTGTACATTTTATCATACAGGGATACGTGGTATTATTTATTGCCATTGCACTTTCGCTGTACGCGATAATTAAAATATATAAGATCAAAGCTATAGTGGCTATAAACAGTTAGATATGCTTTTAAAAGTAGCATGGAGAAATATTTGGAGAAACAAGGCACGCAGCGCTGTTGTAATTGCGTCGGTTGCTGTCGGTTTATTTGCCGGCATGTTCATGATGGCTTTTTTCTGGGGATTGGCAAAGCAGGAAATTGACAGCACTATCGATATACAGCTTTCGCATATACAAGTTCATAATCCTTCTTTTCCTGATAATAAGGATATCAGCTATACTATCAAAGACGGGCCCGCCATTATTAATGAAATCCGAAAAGACACAAATGTAAATGCCGTTTCCGGAAGAATAATTACTCCGGGAATGATTTCTTCTTCTTCAACTGCATCCGGTGTGGAGATACATGGCATTATCCCTGCTGACGAAAAACGGGTGAGCAGTACCTACAAGGATATAATCGAGGGAGATTATTTTACCGGAACAAAGAAAAATGAAATAGTGATCGGGAAGAAGCTTACTGAAAAACTCGGCGCAAAATTGCATAGCAAGATCGTGCTCACCTTTCAATCGAAGACTGGTGATCTGACAGCAGGTTCGTTCAGGATCGCAGGAATTTTCCGGTCACGCAATTCCACTTTTGATGAATCCACCGTATTTATAAAGTTTGATGACCTTGCTGAATTATCTGGAACAGGTAACGATGTTCATGAAATAGCCATACTACTAAAAGATGGCAAAACTGTTGAACCTGTTGCTGACAGATTCAAAAAGCAATATCCCGCATTACTCATACAAACATGGAAAGAGCTTTCGCCTGAAATGGCAATGCTTACAGGGCTTTTCGACCAGATGATGTATATCATAATCGGCATCATACTGCTTGCACTCATGTTTGGCATTATCAATACAATGCTTATGGCTGTGCTTGAAAGGCAACGCGAGTTTGGAATGCTTATGGCCATTGGCATGACTAAACCACGTGTCTTTATTATGATAGTAATCGAATCGGTTATGCTTACCTGCGTGGGTATCCCGGGGGGAATTCTTCTCACTATCGGGACAGTGAATTTCTTTTCAAAACATGGAATTGATTTATCTGCTTTTTCAAAGGCATTAGCACAGTTTGGTTTCAGTAACATCATATACCCGGAATTACAGTCTTCGATGTTTCTGCCTGTAATTTTAATGACCGCGCTGACCGCAATTTTATCAGCCATATATCCTGCTGTAAAAGCATTACAATTTAAACCCGCAGTAGCAATACATAAAATCTAAACCGTCATGAGTATCATAATCGAATCTCACAATCTTTCAAAAGTATATAACCCTGATACGATACCAGTTTATGCTGTTAATGGCGTGGATCTGCATGTCGAAGAAGGAGAATTTACTGCCCTGGTTGGTCCTTCCGGTTCAGGTAAAACAACCTTGCTTAACCTGGTGGGCGGCCTGGATTATCCTACAAGCGGCGATGTTAAAATTGATGGAGTTGATATTACTAAGATGAATGAAAATAAATTGATCGACTTCAGGCTGCATAATATTGGTTTCGTTTTCCAGGCCTATAATCTCATACCTGTGTTAACAGCAAGTGAGAATGTTGAATTTGTAATGTTGATGCTGAAAAAACCAAAACGTGAAAGAGACCAGCGTGTGAAAGAGCTTCTTGCCGAGGTAGGACTTTCCGACAGGTCCAAAAATCGCCCGTCTGAACTTTCAGGCGGTCAGCAGCAACGTGTAGCGGTTGGAAGAGCTCTTGCATCGAAGCCACGTTTTATCCTGGCAGATGAACCAACTGCTAATCTTGATTCAAAATCCACAGAGAATTTATTGGAGATCATGGCAAAGCTGAATAAAGAAGAAAAAATGACCTTTATTTTTTCTACACATGACCAGCGTGTGATCGATAAAGCCCGCCGGGTCATTACACTGGTAGATGGCAGGATCGTATCCGATATAAAACAATGAACAGAATCATCTATATATTGATTTTGTGGACTTGCTTCATTTCTTTTCAAATAGCGCATGGGCAGAATGATACCACAAAACACGATCATAAGTTTACACTGAAAGGATATGTCAAATACCTCGAACAAGTCAGTTTCGCTAATGATGCAACGAAACTGATGACCAATGGACTGATTCATAACAGGCTTAATTTTCGTTATCAACCTCATGCTCATCTTGATTTCCGATTAGATATCCGCAACAGGATCTATTATGGAGAGTTGGTTAAAACCTATCCGGATTTTGCAGCACTTGTAACAAGCTCAAACGAAACATTCAATCTATCTAAAAATTGGGTAAATCGAAATGCTGTTCTTATAAACACCACTATTGACCGCGCAAGCGCAGAGTTTGTAAAAGGAAAATGGGATATTACAGCAGGCAGGCAGCGCATTAATTGGGGAATAAATACTGTATGGACACCCAATGATATTTTCAACAGTTTTAATTATTTTGATTTTGATTATGAGGAACGTCCCGGGAGCGATGCTGCACGTATTC
>JBIOGV010000224.1:0-5972 GCA_044448365.1 Chitinophagales bacterium | reverse complement strand
TTTAAGGACTGGGCAAATAACGTTTATGCAAGTCCGGATGGTTATTTTAATGCTTATGCTACAAATCCATACTGGACAATTGATAATTCAAGAAGAAAGTCAACAACATATGATCTTCTTGGTAACGTGAATGTCAGTTATAAACTTTTTCCCTGGTTGAGTCTCGCAAACCGCTTAGGTCTTGTGAAAACCCCGCAACAATGGAAATATACTAGGGCCGGGATTACATTCGCTCCCTGGGCAATCAGTGATCCATGGAGTGCAGGTAATATACCCGGAAGTTTGAAATCATTAAAACCTTCGGAGTTTGATCAAAGCTACCTCGAACAAAGATTAAACAATGATTTCATCGCAGCATTCGATAAAAACTTCGGAAACTTTTCACTGAAAGGTGAAGTAGGATGGAACTATGCTCAACATTATCAAAGAACCATTTTTCTCCAGGGCGATAATTTGCAATTCCCCGGCTTTTATAATGTTTCCAGCGTGTTAGGTATACCGGGTTATGGTGAAGGTTCTTACAAGCAAAGAGAAACTGCTGTATACGAAGAAGCAACTTTAGGATACAGGGATTTTATTTACCTGCATGTATCCAATCGTGACGAATGGAACTCTGTACTTGATCCCAGCCATCAACATTTTGAATATCCCGGTGTTGATCTTTCATGGATATTTTCACAATCCATCGGCGCTCTTAAGGGGAATAAAATACTTAACTATGGTAAGCTCAGAGCCGGTTACACGAAGGTTGCAAATATAAATCTTGGTGGTAATCCTTACGGAGCTTATTCCCTGGTTAATCCGTTCAATCCATCGGGTGGTTTCCCTTACGGAAATATTGGAGGCTACAGCCAGTCATCTACTTACCTGAACCCTCTTATCCAGCCTGAAATAACAAAAGAAGGAGAAGTGGGAATTGATCTTGGATTCTTTCAAAATCGTATCAGTTTCCAGGGTGATTACTACCAGAGCATAACGAATAACCAGACATTGATCGCTCAATTATCTGCAGCAGCAGGTTTCACCGGCAAGGTGGTAAATGCCGGGCAGGTCACCAATAAAGGGATGGAGTTTGACCTGAATGTAGTTGTTTTCAAAAATAAAGACTGGAACTGGTCTGTTGGCGGCAACTATGCGCATTTTAATAACAAAGTAGATAATCTGCTTCCCGGGGTTGATGAATTAGCGCTCAGTGGTCTGAACGATGGCGTTTCGGGTGGTATTTATGCAGTAAAAGATCTTCCTTACCCCGTTATTAAAACCACGGATTGGCTCAGGGATTCGGCTACCGGGAAAGTGATTGTTGATCCTATAACGGGCAGGCCTTCGGTTGATCCTACTAACAAAATATATGGAACTACAAATCCAACAGATATCCTTGGTCTTAAAACCACATTAACCTATAAGGGTTTTACTTTGAATGTAGTATTTGATTACAGAAGCGGCAACTATATTATCAATACAAATGGTGCGAACCTTGATTTCACCGGAATTTCAGCACACTCGGCACAAAATGGACGCCAGCGTTTCATTTTCCCCAATTCCGTTGTAATGGAAGGTGGCAAATATGTTGATAACACCAGTGTTGCCGTTGATAATGGTGGTAATATCGGGGGTGCAGGGTTCTGGCCCGACATTTATACATCGGGTATTGGAAGTGTTTATGTAACCAGCGCCGCTTTCTGGAAATTAAGAGAAGCTTCATTAACGTATGAGATCCCTGCTTCACTGCTGTCAAAAACAAAGTTGATCAAGAGAGCGACATTTGGTTTGGTGGGCAGAAATCTTTTAATGTTCAGACCCAAATCAAATTTGTGGACAGATCCTGAATTTAGCGACACCAATGGTAATGATGTGGGCAGAACTTCAGTTTTCCAGTTACCGCCTACAAGAATGTATGGAGCTAATTTAACCCTGACATTCTAAGTATAAACTTTGTGAAATACAAAAAATAAATTATAGGATATGAAAAAAATAACAGTGATACTTTTTATGGCAGCCTTTGCATTCAGCAGCTGTAAAAAGCAATTAAATATAAATCAAAACCCCAACCAGCCTACGTCGGTTACACCCGACGTGGTATTGGCAGCAGCTTTGGTGGGTACTGCTGGTGACAATGCGGTAGATTACCTCGGGTTGACAAGATGGATGGGTTTTTGGTCACGCAGCGGTAACTATGTTCCCGACGTGCAAACAGAAACATACAATATCGCCAATGATTATACGGATGGCGAATGGGGCAATATCTATGTTAACCTGAACAATTATGACTATATAGAAAAAGTAGGCCATGCTCAGAATCTTCCTTTTTATGTTGGCGTCGCCAAAGTGATGAAGGCATACGGTTTCGGAACATTGGTAGATATCTACAGCGATGTACCGTACTCAGATTGTTTCAAACCGGCTACAGATATAAAACCTACCTATGATAAGGGTCCGGATATTTACAATGACTTACTCGTTCAATTAGATAGTGCAGCCCAATATTTTGAGGATGCAAAGGCCTTTTACAGTATACAACCTGCAAGCGTGGCAGCTACCGATGATCAACATGATATCATGTTCGGAAGTGCAAGAACCGGCGCTAAGAAATACAGTGATAGATTGGACCTTTGGGTTAAATTTGTAAATACGGTTGAACTCAGGCTTTTGATGCATTTGTCGCAGGTAGGGGCTATGCAAAGTATAATACAAAGCAAGCTGATGGCTCTATCAACCGCTCCCGTTACACATCTTGACTCGCTAAGAGCCTCAGTATCCGGCGGCCCTGGTTTTATAGGCGCCAATGAAAGTGCAGCGGTCAATCCCGGTTACCAGGCATCTGGGGGTAAAATAAGTCCCTTGTATGGGGTATTTTATAAAGTGGATGGGACTACTACTGTAAACTATGATTATTATCGCGCCAATAGTTATGCTGTTAATTTCTATCTGAATACCGGTGATGAAAGACAGGCATTTTTGTATGCCGGCACTTCTATTTCACCGGGAAGCAATTTTGATGGTGATCCGGCTTCCGTACCTAATACAAATACAGCGGGTGTTGGAGCTGGCCTTTTAAAAGGATTCAACCAGGACCAGTTCATATTTTCAGATTTTGAAAGCCTATTTCTGCAGGCAGAAGCAGTTCAACGAGGATACATAGTCGGCGATGCACAGTCATTATATGAATCCGCAGTCATCCAGAATTATATTTATTTGGTCGTGCCGAGTTTTAGTAACATTGTACCAGACCCTGTTGGAGATGCTCAATTTTATTTAAGCCAGGGCGTTGTTGATGCTGATTGGGCCGCAACACCCGATAAGCTCGAATTAATTCTTACTCAAAAATGGGCTGCAATGAACGGAGTGAACTGGGTAGAGGCTTATACCGATTATCGCAGAACCGGCTTTCCAAACACTACCTGGCTGGATATTTCACACTCTCCCAGTCATGTGCAACCGCAGATACCTGTAAGATACCTGTATCCCCAATCGGAATACAATACGAACGGTTCCAATGTACCGCAATTGGGCGCCAACGCACAGTTCACTGCAAAAGTGTTCTGGAATCAATAAAATGCCTTAAGTGAGAAATAATTAATTATCGAAAACTTAAATTAACAGATAGAAATGAAAAATATTAAAATAAAAAACTTGAGCAAGATCCGGATCGCCATGCTTGCGATCAGCGTTTTGTTGTTAAACTCTTGCCTGAAGGACAAGGGACCGGTTGAGGATTTTTCCAAAAGTCCCGCATTGGTAGGTTTTCAATTTAAAGGCAGTGCGGCTACACCAATGGTTACCTCTGTTTTACCGTTAGCTGATGCAGTCGTGAATGTTGAAGTTACCCTGTCTGCATCAAGCTTGACACTCAGTAATACTGTAACTGCAACTGTAGCGGCAGATCAGGCAAGTTTGGATGCATACAATTCAGCCAACGGTACTTCATATACTTTGGCTCCAACGGCTGATTACACAATTGACGGCGGTGGCGCCGTGACGATCAGCCCGGGCCAGCAGATCGTTAACATGGTAGTGCATGTGAATTCAAATATTATGGATTTCACGGTAAGTCCTGCCTTTGCCTTCAAGATCACTGCTGCTACCGGTGCAACCATCGCAACCAATTTGAACGTGATTATAATGCCGCTTAAATTGAGGAATCTATATGAGGGGTCATATAATGTAACGGGCTATTTCGTACATCCGGCTGCGCCCAGGAGCATTGGCCTTACTAAGTACCTTTCCACAGTTACAGCCATCAGGTCGGAGAGTTTTTTGGGAGACTTAGGAAATCTTATTGATTTTGATGTGGATGGCTCTAATAACCTGGTCAATATGACGTCGGATATAGGTTTTCCTAATGGTTTTATAACCGGGGTAGATAATGCAGTTGGTGATCCCAATTATCCCGGGCCTCCTTATGTATATACTACGTATAACAATACCTATGACCCGGCAAATCATACTTTCTGGATGCATTATGGGTATAGGGGAGCCTATCCTGCTTTTTCAAGAGAGGTCTATGAAAAATGGGTGTTGCAATAGGTTAGCATAGAGAAAATTTTAGAGAACTGTCCCGATATGCCGGGACAGTTTTTTTATTTACTGTCGTCGGCATAAATTACCCAAAAGGACTTGAAATCGCATTTTTCGACCTCACCCCATCAGTATTTCTATATTAGGTAACTCTACATCCCCTCTCCTTAGGAGAGGGGTGGCAAGAACTCCGAGTATTCAGAGTAGTGATGGGGTGAGGTTGTTTGATGCGGATAGTCAATTTATTTTAATGACTTGAATAAAAGAGTTTCTTCCATTTATGTTTTTGATTCCTTAAAATTATTTTTTCGTTTACAGTTTGTAAATTCGATGGGTTATGAAATTGGTAACTCCATTTTTGTTGTTTATTGAAATTGTTTTTTTTTCATGTACTCATGTTTCTCATCCCGGAACCCGTGTTGCGCTTTATGTTTCTGCCGATCCCGGAGAGAAAATTTATCTTACAAAAATTCCCTACTTAGACGAAAAAAATCAGCCTGTAGATTCTGCACTTGTAAAATCAGTAAAGGACAGTATCATTTTTACAGTTCCAACGGAACCCGACAGGCTCTATGAAATCCAGGTTAAGAGCAGTTACCAGAAATTTTCTTTTATTCCGGATGCTCCTTATATTAAGATCGAACAAAAAGATCCCCTTAGTAAACCCACCATAACCGGTTCGCCTGCGACTGTGTCGTTGAGAGATTTTAGCTACAGGCAAAATGAGATCGGAAGGCATGTGATGCGCATAAAATCCAAGATGGATAGCCTGGAAAAAAATAGTCCTTCGGAAAAAATCATGATCGATTCACTGCGAAAAAATATGAATGATAGCTTCAGCCTGATTCGCGAAAGAACCATGCACTATGCCGATACGGTAAAAAACCCGGCCGCTTTCCTTTCAGTCTATAACAATATTGATTTTGGTGACAATGATAGCGGAAGAAGTGAATTGAAGAAATTTATTTTGCATGCTTCCGCAAGATTTCCAGCTTCACAACCCGTGCAAAAATTAAAACAGGAAGTGCTGGATATGATCTCCATTTACGAAGAGGAATTTAATGTGGGTGATAGTTTGCCTTCGATCAGTTTGCCCGATATAAACGGGAACCTGTTTTCAACAGCTTCTCTCAAAGGGAAATACTACCTGCTGGATCTTTGGTCAACGTGGTGCAAAGGATGCTGGGTGTATGATCAATACAAAAGAAAGATAAGAGGAGAATTTCCTCCTGGTAAATTTGAAATGGTAAGTGTAGCATTGGATGATGATCGGAAAACATGGTCTGGTCTTGTCAGACAAGCAAAGTATGACTGGCCGCAATTGATAGATGAAAAAATGTGGCGGGGCATAGCCGCCCAAACGCTTAAGTTTGACAGCATCCCATTTAATTTTCTTGTTGCTCCCAATGGGAGGGTTGTGGCAAAGGCAATTCCTGCAGATTCGTTGCTGCCAG
>JBIOGV010000223.1:0-5995 GCA_044448365.1 Chitinophagales bacterium | reverse complement strand
ATTTCCCTCTATATTCACTTCATCCACCTGGAATCCCACGTAAGTAAATACGAGGACATTTGCATTAGGAGGAAGAGTAATGGAATAGCCCCCATCTTCTTTAGTAATGGTAGCGACTTTTGTTCCTTTCACCGTAACGGTAACTTTATTCAAAGGGTTGGAATCTGGTCCGGTTACTTTTCCGGTAATAGTTCTTTGTTGAGAAAGAGCAACAAATGAAAAGAGAAGAACAAACGCCAGGGAAAAAAATTGTTTGATTACCCCTGGGTAATAAATGGATGGATTTCTCATACAGTAAAAGCTTTTAGTTTTGAAATTTTACAAGCCAAAAAAACTTAGAAACTACAAAAATCTTCAAAAATATCTGTCGCCATTAGTTATAAGATGAATGCAGTTTTATATTATTAATTAGTTATTACTATATCTTAATCGCTCTCAGCCACCCATTAACACCCGCAGCTTTTTAAAAAAGGGCACTATTAAACTTATGAGTGCCCTTGTAGAACTAACGATTGCTATATGAGATAGCTGCTTTAATTGCTTTTTTTGATTTACGGTCTGTTTTTCAATTTGAGCAACTTCAAAAAACGACCTGCTCATTTGGCCATAAAATCGATGATATTTATTCAACTAATATCCGCTTAACATTCATCCATACTTACATGATATTTTGTAAGTACGCTGCACTGTTGATTCAAACCCTGCGATGTTTTGATTGATAAACTAAAATTTTTACAAGAGGTTCTGAAATTAAAGAGAGCACATGAAACGACTGGCCTGGGCCTACCTTGTAAGTAATATATTGTGGCAATTTCTTTACCAGGATGGAATCTCATATAGCATTCATTTCAGTAGCTGATAATGCAAGTCTGCACTACCTTATCAAAACCTTATCAAATTTATTTTTCTTTTCTTAATCAAAGTGATACTTTTTTATCTATTGGATATACTTTAATATCGGCACAAACTATCTTAAATTGAACCAAAAGTTCGTTCGTTTCAGTAGCATCACCATTACATTCATTCAAATCCTAATTCAGCTAAAACTAAACTAATTGCTGATAAGAGAGGGTACAGGTTTGTTTACAATTGAGGTATGAAATGTTAACAAAACCAGTTTCAAGAATGAAATTTGCACCTGCAGAGAGATTTGTCGTTCATTACAAGGTCAATCTTTTCCGGGATTGTCTTGAGATTGATATTGTGAAGGCGTTTTCTGAAACTCTTCTTTAAAATGGCGGGTAAAAATTTTTGGGTTGTTGAATCCAACTTCGTAGGCTATTTCCGCGACGGTCATCTGGCTTTTTTTCAGCAACTGTGCAGCTCTCTTCAATCGCATCACTCTTATAAATTCGATAGGAGATTTACCGGTAAGTGAAAGTAATTTTTTATAAAGGGCAACGCGACTCATAAATAATTCCCTGCTCAGATCTTCAACGGAAAAATCAGAATTCTGAATATTCTTCTCTACGCTTTCCAAAGCCCTTTTCATAAATTCTTCATCGACCGGGGTAATAGTAATCTCACCCGGATTGATCTCAACGAGTTTTTGGAATTTTTTTCTCAGCTGTTCCTGCAGATTGAGCAGGTTTTTTATTCGTGAGGCAAGAATTTCAAACGTAAATGGTTTGGTTATATAATCGTTAATGCCGGCACTGAAACCCTCCAGTTGTTTTTCCACTGTTGTCAATGCTGTAAGAAGTATTACAGGCGTATGAGAAGTATCGGGGTTATTTTTTATTTTTTTTGATAATTCAATCCCGTTCATCACAGGCATCATGATGTCACTTATTACAATATCAGGATGAAAATTTTCCAGTTTTTCCAGGCCTTCTTTTCCATTCACCGCCTCGATTACATGATACCTGTGTTTCAGGTTATCTTTTAAGTAAAAGCGAAAATCCTCATTGTCTTCCACCAGCAAAATCGTACGCTTCTTTGAATGGTGATAGGATAACGCATTTCCATTTTCATTCAAATCTATCTGTAACGAAGTTTCCTTTTCTGTAAGAAGTGCGATTCGTTCTACCTCGGCAACTACAGGAACTTCTTCACCTGTTTTAACAGGCAATGAAACCGTAAAACAAGCACCTTTTTCGGGCTCACTTTCTACAGAAATGGTACCCTCATGTAATTTTACAAATTCTTTTGTTATGGCGAGCCCGATCCCCGTTCCATAGTTATGCATACTGCCCGGCAGGGGATGCTGGAAATAGGGCTCGAAGATTTTTTTATGCATATCATCAGGAATGCCAATACCATCATCAGATATTTTTATCATGATCGAAGGATGGATGTTTCCATTGTTATTATTATTATTTGTATTTGTATAAACCATTTCAACGGTTACTTTTCCTTTCGGATGGGAGAATTTGAAGGCATTTGAAAGCAGGTTGAATAAAATTTTTTCGAACTTGTCTTTATCAAAAGAGATGAAAAGAGTTTCAACATTTGATTTAAAGCTGAGCTGGATATCTTTTTTTTCTGAGATATCAGAAAAAGAACAGGTAATATCTTTTGTAAACTTGATTATATCTCCCTTTGACAGCTGAAGAGTGAATTCCTGTACTTCCATCTTCCTGAAATCCAGCAATTGATTGATCAGGTTCAATAATCGTTTTGCATTGCGCTGGATCAGGTGCAACTGCTTTTTCTGTTCGGGGTCGGAAGATTTTTTTATTACCTTATCGAGTGGGGAGAGAATCAGGCTTAGTGGTGTTTTGAATTCATGGCTCACATTTGTAAAAAATTTAGTTTTCATTGCATCCAATGCCTGTATGCGCTCCGCTTCCTTACGCTGATGCTCGACTTCAAAACGCATTCTTGCCCTTTCAAGAATGATCTTTCTTGCTATAAGCAATACCACAATACTTGCCAATGTATAAAGAATAAAAGCAAGTGGCGTACGCCAGAAAGGCGGTAGAATTCTTATTCTTAAATCAATTTCCTTTTCAGACCATTTCCCATCTTCATTTGAAGCCTTCAATCTGAATGTATAGGTGCCGGGGTCAAGGTTGGTATAAATTGCCTTGCGCATTTTACCATCAGTTACCAACCAGTCATTATTGAATCCCTGCAGCAGGTAGGCATATTTTATTTTTTCAGGATTGGAGAAATTCAAAGCTGCAAATTCAATAGCAAGAATATTTTCATTGTATTTGAGTGTAATGGAAGAAGTATTGGATATGGATTGGGACAAAACAACCCGGCCATTTATTTTTTCCCCGATACCAACATTTTTGTTGAATATCTGAAGATCTGTCAGCACAAGATTGGGAAGTGATTTATCAGTAACAATGTTATCAGGGTAAAAAAGATTAAAGCCATTGGCGCCTCCAAAAATGATTTCGCCTTTTGAAGTTTTCAGTGCTGCGTTTTCATTGAATTCAGTTCCCTGCAAGCCATCCAGTTCATCATAATTAGTACAGGAGATGGTGACAGGTGCGACAGTATTATCTTCTTCATCACTTACACTGATCTTACTGATGCCATTGCTTGTACTGATCCACAACTGCCCCCTGTTGTCTTCGAGGATATTTAAAATAGTATTGGACGGCAAACCATTTTCCATTCTGAATGACTGGAATTTTTTTTTCTCTTTATTAAAAACATTAAGTCCATCTCTTGTTCCTGCCCAAATCAATCCCCGGCTATCTTCCAGGATACAGATAATATCATTATTGCTTAATCCTCCTGCGGGGTTTGTATAATTTTTGAAATGAGTTATCTGACTCGTCGCATTATCCACCACATCGATACCATTATTTGTACCAATCCAGAGTTTTCCCTGCCTGTCTTCAATGATGGCAGCAATATAATTTGAATGAATTGAATTGACCGGACTTGCCTTGTGATGATAAAAAATAGTATGATCGCTGTCAAATTTTTCTAAACCGCCATCTAAAGTACCCACCCATAAATTCTTTTTTGAGTCTTCAAAAATTTCCCAAACCCTGTCATCAGACAGGCTATTTGGATTTGCGGGATCATGACGGTAATGTGTGAACTTTCCATTCTCCAGGCAGTCAAGTCCTCCAAAATAACTTCCTATCCAAAGTCTTTGTTTATGGTCTATCCAAAGACTTACAATTACATTGTTGCTGATGCTATTCGGATTTGCCGGTTCATGCAGGTATTGAGCAAACTTATTATTGGTCCTGTCGAAGTAGATCAGACCTCCGCCATTTGTTCCGATCCACAAATTTCCTTTGGCATCTTCAACAAAACGATTTACATCATCAAAATTCAAACTGTTGGGATTGGTAGGCTGGTGTCTGTAAACAGGAAATTTAATAATGTTTTCATGATAATAACTGATTCCTTTTTTATAGGTTCCCAGCCAGATGATCCCGCTATTATCTTTATATGCAGCAGTAATGCTATTTTGGCTTAAACTTTTATCATCATCAACATTGTTCATCAGGTATTGTATCGAACTATCTTTTTTATTGAAAATATTCACCCCTCCATGATCTGTACAAATCCATATATTCCCGGTATTATCCTGCTGAATGCTTATAATCAGATTCGTGTTCAGGCGGGGATATCCATTATCTTTTTCAAGACGCCTGTATGATCCGGTTTCAGGATGATACAGAATAACACCTTTGGGAGTACCTGATGAGGCATAGATCCACAATTCATTTTCATTATCTATGAACAAAGAATAATTAGCGGAATCCTTTCCATATATTTTTGATGGTATATCGCTTTGCAACTTCAGCCTTCCTGTACTATCAATTGCTTCGATAAGGCCATTGGCGTAAATAAGCCAATATTGTTTTTTATGGTCTTCTGCGAAAGCAGACAATGCGTGGACGGAAGAATTTGCTTCATACAAGATGAAACTTTTACCGGCGGAAACGACATATTTATAAATAGTATGCTGGTCTGTCAAAAAAAGAAAATCCCTGTCTTTATTCCTCATGATAGCAGAAATGGAGCCGGCAGGAATTCCGAGATTTTTCAACTGGCCCGTAATATTTCTATCGAATTTTTCTGTAACAGGATCATAAATATTGAAACCGTTTCTTGTCTGGATCCAAAGCTTATCTCCAGGCCCTTCTATTATGTTATGAATAAAATCGTCTGAAAGCGTCGTGGTATCATGAAGGTCATGCCGGAACTGTTTGAATTGATATCCGTCGTATCGATTCAATCCGGACATAGTCCCAACCCACAAAAAACCCTTTTGATCTTTGAAGAAACAATTTACCTGGTTATTGGATAATCCTTTGGAAATATCAAGACGTGAAAATTGAAAATGGATGTTCTGACCAGGTGAATTAAAACTCACTAAGCAGATAAATAACAACAATGCAGGTATTCTGACCAGGTTCATAGATTCCAAATATAGGCAGCACCAAGATTAGTAAACAATATGAATTAAAATTTAAAGATTAAATCAATATTTTAGAAATTTAATTTACAGGAGATCCCGGGAAACTTTACTTTGCCCAGTTAACCGGGTTAGGAATGTGAAAGAAAAAAACCTATTAGAAAAGAAAATATTTCCATCGCGATTTGATTGTTAAATTGCTGCTAAAAATGCCGTCAAGTGAATTGCTCATGAAAGGGCTTTCAAATTTATCATTGTGTGAATATACAGCCATCTGACAACAGGTTTTGAATATGCAGAGCAGGGAAACACTATTGACGGGAATAGTGAAAGAGAATGAACAACTTTTTCGCAGAAACATCCACTGTGTATAATTACAAACTATAACAGCTGAATATGACTATTATCCGGAAATATATGGATGAAAAAAGAATGATAGTTTCTTTTTTTGTTCTTCTGCTTCTTTGTATTACGGCACAGGCAAACATCATTTCATATCGAAGGACAGGTGATGGTGTAAGCTTTACTCTTGATAAAGGAAAGATGTACATCCATATCATCGGTGATGATGTTGTTGAAGTAAAATACACTAACCTTTCCGCATTACCTGACAAAAAATCTTTAGTGGTTCTAAAGCCCGTTTCTTTTAAAAACAGT
>JBIOGV010000222.1:0-6028 GCA_044448365.1 Chitinophagales bacterium | reverse complement strand
GGTTTTCCCGATGTACTGATTAAATTATCTATAGAATCTATATTTCCAACAAGATCATTCGCAACAACGGGCGAGAGAAGATAGCCATTTACAGAAGATATTTTCTCTTTTGTAAAATCGAAATATGGCTGAAAATTCCTGAAATCATTTAAAAAATTCATTTCATCGTCAAAATCCGGTAAATAAATCAAAAGGCCTGATGGTTTTTTGTCAAAAATGTTCCTTATTACCTGGTCTTCGTCTGGCATTTCTTTTTCCGGTATCAGGCTTTTGTCATTACTATTTGTTGGGAAATCAAATTGTACTAGTACTAATTTGCCTTCAATATCAATATCTTTAAGTTCATCGAAATCGGGAACGGAAATGCCATAACCAATAAAAACAACTTCAACATTTGATTGTTCAACATTCTTATCGCCTTCAGAATAAGTCCATTGTTTGTTTAATTCAAAAAACTTTCCATCAACAGAAAAAGAAGATCTTGAAAAATCTGAACGAACAACCGAAACATCTTGTAAATAAGGGGTTGTTGTTTTAAGCGGCTCATCCAGATGGCAGGTATTAAACCAATCGGCAATAAACCTTGCAGCCAAACTATCGCCTTTTGAAGCAGTCATTCTTCCTTCAAATTCCTTCCCCGCAATCTTATAAAGGTTTGTTTTTAAAGATTCTTCCGAAACATTATTAACTAAGTTTTTAAGTGTTGTATTTTGGGCACACAGTGAACTTGAAAGCGCTGTAAGAAATAGCAAAGGAAAATGGTGTTGCATAATTTGTAAATCTGGTATTACAATTATATTTAGAATCTAAAAAGATATTCTAAGCCACTTTATATTTTAGGTTGCTTAAAGAACATAGCAGGCAACCCTCTAATTTATGATATAATGAGGTTGAATTAAAATTTTTGACTACTAAATACAACTGTTTAATGTTATACATTTGGTATTATTGTTCGAACAATCCGTTCTGCCTTTTATTTTAATTTTTGGAATAAGTGGTTGTTTAAATCCTGAATAGTCTATAGGACTTACTTTGTGTTCTTTGTGTTCTCCTTCATGGTCTTTGTGACCGAAAAAAATGGACACAAAGATCACAACGGATCACAAAGCACACAAAGAACTTTTATAGAAGAGAACAAAGCACAAGACGCACAACAGAAAAAAAAATTACTGAAACTGACTGAAAAAATGTAAATGAAACTGATAAGATTTGGTGAACCGGGAAAGGAAAAGCCGGGAGTAATAATTAATGATAAGATGTACGATGCATCTTCTTTTGGTGAAGATTATAATGAAAATTTTTTTGAAACAAATGGATTGAAGAGATTGGAAGAATTTCTGAAACAAAATAGAAACACTCTTCCAAAAATTCCGGATGAAACAAGATTGGGTAGCCCGATCACAAGACCATCCAAAATTGTTTGTATTGGTTTAAACTATGCTGATCATGCTAAAGAAACCAACGCTCCTGTTCCACCCGAACCGGTTATTTTTTTAAAGGCCACTTCTTCTCTATGTGGTCCTTTCGATGATATCATCATCCCCAAAAACTCCAAAAAAACGGATTGGGAAGTTGAGCTGGCTGTCATAATTGAAAAGAAGACGAGTTATGTTGATGAAGCGAATGCGATGAATTATGTTGCCGGTTATTGTTTACATAATGATGTCAGCGAAAGGGAATTTCAAATGGAACGTAATGGTACCTGGGATAAAGGAAAAGGCTGTGATACATTCGCCCCGCTTGGTCCCTGGCTTGTAACGATAGATGAGATCAATGATGTAAATAATTTGCGTTTGCGGTTATCGGTAAATGGAAAGATGATGCAGGATGGAACAACGGCTAATCTTATTTTTAAAATTCCGTTTTTGGTTTCGTATGTGAGCCAGTTCATGACCCTGTTGCCCGGTGATATAATTTCTACAGGAACCCCGGCGGGTGTTGGTTTGGGAATGAAGCCGCCTGTTTATTTGAAGGATGGAGATATTGTCGAATTGGGTGTTGACGGATTGGGAACAGCTAAACAAAGATGCAAGGCCTATGCTGCGAATTGATGCCCACCAGCATTTCTGGAAATTTGATCCCTTTCGCGATGATTGGATCACAGATGAAATGGCTGTGATCAAAAAAGATTTTCTTCCGCAGAACCTTTGGCCTTTGTTGCAGCAAAATAATTTAGATGGTTCTGTTCTGGTTCAGTCTGATCAATCAGAAAAGGAAAATGAATTCCTGTTAGAGAATGCGGCTGAGTATGATTTTATAAAAGGTGTGGTTGGCTGGATTGATCTGCAGGCTAAAAATGTTGAAGAAAGATTAACTTACTATAGTTCTTTTAAAAAAATAAAAGGCTTCAGGCATGTATTACAGGCCGAAAGAGACCGGGCACTGATGCTGAAACCGTCTTTTAAGAATGGTATCAGTAAGCTTAAGAAATTTGGATTTACTTACGATATTTTAATTTTTGCTGACCAGTTAAAATATATTCCTGAATTTGTTGCGGCTTTTCCCGATCAGAAATTTATTATCGATCATATTGCCAAGCCACAGATAAAGTATAGCAAAATAGAAGAATGGGAAAAAGATATGATCAAAGTGGCAAAACAGGAGAATGTTTATTGTAAACTATCAGGTATGGTAACCGAAGCAAATTGGAAAAAATGGAAGATAGAAGATTTTAATCCTTATATAGATGTCGTTGTGGAGGCTTTCGGAATACAGCGGATCCTTTACGGTTCTGATTGGCCGGTTTGCCTGGTGGCCGCGACTTATAAAAAAATGCTGAATATTGTACAAAACTATTTTTCTTCATTCTCCAAAAATGAACAAGAGTTGTTTTTTGGTGGGAATGCGGTGCGTTTTTATAACTTAGAAACTGTTTAACTCTAAGATTCATTGTGTTCTTTGTGTATCCTTCGTGTGCTTTGTGTCCATGCCCGGGATTCTGAAAGGGGTCACTAACCTGCCTGCCGGTAGGCAGGGAACACAAAGGCGGCACAAAGTCCACAAAGAAAGAGTCATTTATAAATCAAATATGGATCTGCAATTAAAAGATAAAATCATCATCGTTACCGGCGGCGCAAAAGGAATTGGTGAAGGTATTGCGAAACTTTTGGCTGATGAAGATGCCATACCAGTGATCGTGGGACGAAATGAGGAGGATAATTTAAAAACGGTAAATGCAATTAAAGCAAATGATGGGAAAGCCTGGCAGGTAGTTGCTGAACTGATGGAACCCACTGAATGTATGAAAGCTGTGAATGCTGTAATAGAAAAATTTCATCGTATTGACGGATTGGTGAATAATGCAGGTGTAAACGATGGAGTGGGCTTGGAGAATGGCAGCTATGAAAAATTCATGCAAAGTCTTCATAAAAATCTTGTTCACTATTATCTGATGGCGCAATTAGTCTTGCCTGAACTGAAAAAATCAAAAGGCTCCATTGTTAATATCAGTTCAAAAACGGCTGAAACAGGCCAGGGTAATACGTCTGCGTATGCGGCATCAAATGGTGGACGCAATGCACTTACAAGAGAATGGGCAGTTGAATTGCTGAAGTACGGTATTCGTGTCAATGCGGTTATCGTGGCTGAATGCTTCACGCCACTTTATGAAAAATGGATCAGGACCTTGCCCAACCCGGAAGAAAAGCTGAAAGAGATTGAATCAAAAATTCCGTTGGGGAATCGAATGACAACTGCTAAAGAGATTGCAAACACGGTAGCATTTTTATTATCACCACGCTCAAGCCATACAACGGGCCAGTTGATCCATGTGGACGGAGGATATGTGCACCTGGACAGGGCTTTGGCGAATGCGTGAAAAATATTTCAGGAGAATGAAATGTTATTATTAGGAATTGATCTTGGAACTTCGTCTGTTAAGGTATCAGTCGTTGATGCAGGAACACGACAATGGATTGCATCAGCACAATATCCCGAACGGGAAGCAGCCATTACATCTTTACAAACCGGCTGGGCAGAACAATCACCCGAAATCTGGTGGCAGAATATAAAAGAAGCTATAACAAAATTAAATGCTGCAAAAAAATTCGATCCGAAAGATATTGCAGCTATTGGCATTGCTTACCAGATGCACGGATTGGTTATGATTGATAAGCAGCAAAAAATTTTACGCGACAGCATAATCTGGTGCGATAGCCGTGCCGTGGAGACAGGCAATAATGCATTTGAAAATATTGGAAAGGAAAAATGTTTTGATCGGTTATTGAATTCTCCGGGAAATTTTACAGCTTCCAAACTTGCATGGGTTAAAAAATACGAACCTGGGATCTATCAACGGGCTGACAAAATATTGTTACCGGGTGATTTTGCAGCAATGAAATTAACGGGTGAGATCACAACAACATCTTCTGCGTTATCGGAAGGAATTTTCTGGGATTTTAAAAACAATGAAACATCAAAGGATGTAATGAATTACTTCGGGTTTAATGATAACATCATTCCTGAACTGCGACAGGTTTTTTCGTCTCATGGTCATTTATCCATGCAGGCAGGGAAAGAACTTTCTCTGAAACCGGGAATTCCTGTAAGCTATAAGGCAGGAGACCAGTTAAACAATGCCGTTTCATTAAATGTATTTCAGCCTGGTGAAGTAGCCGCTACTGCCGGCACATCAGGAGTGATCTATGCTGTAACGGATAAATTGTTTGCAGATAAACTTTCCAGGGTAAATGCTTTTGCTCACGTAAATCATACCAGTAAGGAAAAGCGATTAGGTGTTTTGTTGTGCATCAACGGTACGGGTATCCTGAACAGGTGGATCAGGGACCTGGCGAGTGAAAATTATCAGACGATGAATGAACAGGCCTCCCGGGTCAAACCTGGTAGCGATGGATTGATCGTGTTGCCTTTTGGAAATGGTGCAGAAAGGATCTTTGAAAACAAGATCATCGGGGCGCATCTTTTAAATATTGATCTCAATAAACATTCAAACGCCCATACATTTCGTGCTGTGAAAGAAGGAATTGCTTTTTCATTTCGATATGGTTTGGATATCATGCGTGAGAACGGCATTGATCCTGCTGTTATCCGTGTCGGCAAAGCCAATTTGTTTTTGAGTGAACTGTTTGCTGAGATATTTGTGAATATAACAAATGTTCCCGTTGAGATGTATGAAAATGACGGAAGCGCAGGTGCCGCTATCGGAGCGGGCATTGGAGCCGGCATTTATTCTTCACCCAAAGATGCATTTGATGATTTCAGGCCAATTAAAAGAATTGACCCGTCCAATGATGTTGGATTGTATGATGAACTATATAAGAATTGGAAAGAACAACTAATGAAATTCGTTTAAAATCAGAATGCAATTATCTAAACAGAATTTAAAAAATATCTCTCCCGCTTCGGGAGTTACGATTCCTGCTGATAAAATATTCTCATTGCCTGAAAAAGTATTGCAGTTTGGAACAGGAGTGCTTTTGCGCAGTCTGCCTGATTATTTTATTGATAAGGCAAATCGTAATGGCATTTTCAATGGCAGGGTGGTTGTTATAAAATCAACCGCGATAGGCAGTACAGATGAATTCGATCAACAGGATAATCTCTACACGTTATGTGTAAAAGGAATAGAGAACAATAAAGAAATCGAAGAATTCATTATTAATTCTTCTGTTAGCCGTGTACTTTCCGCCAAAAAAGATTGGAATTCCGTTTTGCAATGTGCACACAACCCCGAAATAAAGATCATTATCTCCAATACAACCGAAGTAGGAATTACATTGACTAACGATGATATTCATTTTTCTCCGCCAGATTCATTTCCCGGCAAACTCCTATCGTTTTTATACGAAAGATATAAGGCTTTTAACGGAAGCAGCGAAAGCGGGATGATCATCATTCCAACAGAACTGATCATAGACAATGGAACAAAATTACTCTCCATAGTTTTGGAATTAGCAAAGATGAATGAATTGGGTAACCATTTTATGGAATGGTTGCATACAAAAAATCATTTTTGCAATTCCCTTGTTGACCGGATCGTTCCGGGAAAATTACCGGAGAATGAACAGGC
>JBIOGV010000221.1:0-6098 GCA_044448365.1 Chitinophagales bacterium | reverse complement strand
TTGAATTGGATAAAATTTTGTTTTGAAAAAGATTATACCGGGGCGAGGAGAGTGGTAAGTGTTGTAACAAAGAATATTTCGGATGATTGCAATTCTGTAGAAATAAATTCAAACAAAGTATTTTACAAAATTGCTAAAGCGGATAATGTGATAACGCTTTATTATTCCCTCAATGGCCTGAAATGGATGCTGATCAGGCATTTTCAATTTGATACTTCCGGAGATTTTTATTTAGGCTTCCTGGCGCAATCACCAACAGGCAGGCAGTGCCAGGTCAGTTTTTCTGATATCAGTTATACAGCAAAAAAAATCAAAGACCCGTATACCGGCGAGTGAACCATGATCCCGGCTTTTTGCTTGGCGGCCAAATGGGATACAACCCAAAGATATTTTACCATGGTTTTTTCAAATCAATTATTGGCCGGCTGCAGCTTATTAAGAAATATTTTATGCTGTATTAACGTTGCTATTTTTTGTGCCACCCCTTTTGATGAAGCGGCGTTCTGACCGGTTACAATATTACCATCCGTCACGACATGGCTGACAAAGTTCTCCTCTTTACTGTATAGTGCGCCCAGTGAGAGTAATTTAGTCTCTAACAGAAAAGGTATTACCGTGGCCAGCCCTGATGATTCTTCCTCACGATTGCTGAAGGAAGTAACTTGTTTTCCCGTAATCAAAAATTCCCCATCATTATTTTTCAATGATAGCAGGCAAGCTACACCCTGACATACTGCGCCAATGAGCTTGTTTTTACTGATGAAGACATTCATCAATTGGCTTACTATCTTATTGTCGGCAAGATCCCACATGAGACCATACCCACCGGGAACAAATACCACGTCAAAATCATCGGCCCTTACATCGTTCAATGGCATGGAATGAGACAGGAAACTCATTGCTTCTTCGTCTTTCAAAAAACGCTTTGTTCCGAAAGTAGCAAGAATAATGGATTGGCTCTTTGGATCAAGAGGAACCAGGCCGCCATTGGGCGATGCGAGTGTAACTTCAGCACCTGCATCTTTAAATACATAATAAGGAACAGCAAGTTCTTCCAGCCACACGCCTGTCTTTTCATCCGTATCTCCCATTTTATCATGCGAGGTAGCTATAAATAAAACTTTTGTAGATTTCATTAGTATAATTTTTTACCGGGTTTTAAAAAAGTTACATCATGCATATCTTAAACTAATTGCTTTTGCCTGGTTCAATAAATGACCTTTCGGCCGATTCATTGTTTGTTCGCTTCCGTGCTGATCCGGATACGCCGGGTCAACTGTTAACCGGGCTAACAGGTAGCTGATTGTTGACTCGGCACCCTGGTTCAGGTTCACATAATTTTCTTCCAGCCCGTCATAACATCCGCCGGTGCAGGGATTGTAAATAACCTGGTGAAGATGATTATTTCCCAAAAACCAATTAAAAGCTATTTCCATTTTGTTTTTATATTCTTCAGCCCTAAATACATTGTAGAATTTTTGTAAAGCGAGAATGGTATATGCCACATCAATGGGCTGTTCACCTCCGATTGCTGCCGGTAACAGGTCCGCTCCCCTGTGCAGCCAGTTTTTATTTGAAATTACTTTTATGCTGCTCTCTGTAAAGATTTTCGACAAAAGAAAATCAAAAGATGACCTGGCAATTTCTCTATAAATGAATTCACTTGTAGCAAGCCATGCACACAACATTGCTTCGGGCAAAATACTGTTGGCATAAGTAAGATAGCTTTCGAACCAGTGCCATTCATTATTGTTCTCGTGCCGGTACATTTGAACCAGCCTGTTTGCAAATTCTTTTATTAATTCTGTTTTTTGGACTGATTTATTTTTTGAATTACAGTAATACAATCCTTTTATTACAAACGCCATAGCTCTTGCAGAATGAATTTTATTTACATTCAGTAAAGCAGTTTGTAGTATTGATTCTGCACTTAGTGTAAGCTCTTCCGGCAATAAACCGCTCAGCGAAAGTAAATAACCGAGTCCCCAAATGGCCCTCCCATTTGAATCCTCGAGATTGGCAGAATTATTTTGCCGGGTGAACTTTCTCTCTTCGTTTACATAATTGAGAAAATTACCACCGGGTTGCTGGCAATATTTTATAAAGTCAAAGTAGATGGTTATGTACTTCAGATCTGTTTCATCTTTTGTTAATTCAAAATGCCTGCACATGGCAATCAAAGCCCTTGCGTTGTCATCCAATGTGTAACCTGATTTAATATCGGGATGATTTAATTTAGAAAACTGGATCATTCCAAAACCGGTTGTCAGCTTTTTGATATGATCAAGATTCAGGGCAGGTATATTATAGCGCAGGGTCTCATCATTCTCAATTTTTTCAAACAACATGCCATGAGCGATAGCCGCATTTTCCCAGGCGGTTGATGCCATCCGGTGCAAGCCGTTTGAACCAATTTTTTTTCTCAGTTCTTCATTTTTCAGTAACATAGTGATTGCTTCAGCTAGTTGCTGAGAGTTCTCGAAATCGAAAATAATTCCTGCATCCTTTTTTAATACTTCACGGGCATGGGGAATTGGAGTGGAAATGACAGGGCATCCGCAACTGATGGCATAAGAAAATGTACCGCTTACAGCCTGGTTAGGGTCTTTCGAAGTGAATAAATAAATATCAGTGAGCTGTAAATATTCCAGGAGGTCCGGCAGAGGTAAAAAATAATTAATAAACTGTACGTATGGCTTCAGTTCAAGCTCCTCAACTTTTGCTTCGAGCATTTTTCTATACTTTTCTCCTTCCTGCTTTATCACTGAGGGATGTGTTTTACCAATGATCAGGAAGAGCACATCCGGGTTTATTTTGACAACTGCCGGTAATGCTTCCAAAGTGGTTTCGATACTTTTCCCTGAGCTTAACAATCCGAATGTGGATAGCACTTTTTTGCCTGACAATTTATATTTGGCCTTGAGGTATTGTTTGTCTAAATGCGGTACCAGGTGAGTGCCATGAGGAATCACTGTGATCTTTTTTTGTTGCACTTCATAATCATCAGTCAGTATCCTGGCGGAAGACCTGGTCATGACTATAATAGATTCGGCCACACGAGATATCTTTTGTACATTTTCTTTTAATGATTTATCGGGATGCGGCAGCACTGTATGAAAAACAATAACAACAGGTTTAGTAAGTGCATCCAGGAATTGGATGAAATCATTTTTGTTTTTTTCGAAGAATCCAAACTCATGCTGGATCATTATTATACCGATGTCCGTATCACCATTAATATTTTCTGCAAGGCTGGTAAATGCCTTCGGATCATCCAAATTCAGGATATATTTTATTTCATCCGTGTAATTATGTTTTTCATTTTCCGATTCAAGCGGGCAAATCCTTATAGTAAATGAATTACTGAATTTATTATTCAAAGCTTTTATCAAATCCTGTGAGTAAGTGGCGATGCCACATTCCCGGGGTGGATAAGAAGTAATGAATAAGATTCCGGGCAAATGACTATTGTCCAAACCAATTTTAGTTCCCATCTTTTTTATTAAGCATTAACTCTTTTAACAGTGAAGAAATACTAACCGAGGCGCATGCAATTTGCTCATCGGCCGCGCCATAATATATGTACAGCGTGTCCCCGGATAAAACGGCACCTGTCGGAAAACAAACATTGTTTACCTCCCCCTTCAATTCCCAATCGTATTCGGGTTTAAATAAAGCATACGGAAGGCGGGCAATTTCTTTCTGGGGGTCATAAAGATCAAGTAATGCTGCGCAGGCTGAATAAACATATCCTTTTATTGTATCATGCACACCATGATAGATCAATAGCCATCCGTGTTCTGTTTCTATAGGAGGGCACCCCCCTCCTATATAACTTACTTCGTGCCTGTATTTGGGTGTAAGCACTATGCCTTCATCAAGATGAAGAAAATAATTTTGCCAGAATTCAGCAGTAAGTTCCTGTAAATTATTTATCGCAACAATTTGAATATCGGGTCTGACGCGGTGAAGAAAATACAACTTGCCGTTGATTCTCCGGGGAAAAAAAATCACATTCTTATCCCAGATAAATACTTTCTTGCCGGCATCCTTATGAATCCCCCCGTGTATATTGTAACGAAGATATTTTTCATTGATTCTTCCTTTAGCTTCAGCAAGGTGACTGAATTCATCGTAACTGATCTGCGGTACTATTAATCCCAGCTTTTGAAAATGATGCAGATCTTTTGATATGGCCAATGCCCCCAATGCATTGACTCCATCATATGCAGTATACGATAGATAATACAAATCCTCCACCTTTGTAATCCGGGGGTCTTCCACACCATGCGATTCATAGCCAAACTCGCGGGAAAGAACGGGCTTATCAAATCGTTCTTCTACCAGCAAAGGCCCTTTTAATTTGCAATACCCGATGCTGGAATAATTGCCTTTGCCGACTGCCCTGTAAAAAACGTGAATACCATCGCCATTACTTATTACTGCAGGGTTTAATACACCTTGGCTTTCAAAATCAAGGTCGGTTTTCTTTAGTAACACGCCTTCTTTTTTTACTTCAATCATTATATTCCGAACTGTTTTGTTAGAAAAATTATCTAATAAAAATGCAAATACAGGGAGAGTCGTTTATGATTCCAGGAATGTAACAGAGAATGATTATAAGAAGGAAATTGTTACATCTTTCAGGCTATTTCATGCAGTATGTGCCAATTCTATTATTACACAAGGTAGTCTTTATTTGACCAATAACCCTTTTTGCTTTTGCTACAACTGTTAAACTTATCAACAAAACATCTGTTTACATTTTTGCTCGTGTTCGTATTGACAGAATCTTTGTGAAGAATGCCATTACAACAGTCATGCATTCATAAACATAAAGGAAAAGGATCGGGAAATAACTAAACCAACCAGGCAATCACAGGCGGTTTGCAAGTCCTACTCTTTTTGAAGAAAGACCCGCCCAACAACAAATCCATTGCAATCATCCATTTAAATCATAATTATTACTACCCGGCTTCCGTATATTGTAACCAAACCAAAACTATCTTATTATGCAAAAGGTTTTATTTTTTATTTGTTTTTTGTCACTAACCATTTTTTCATCTGCACAAAAAGACACAACGCAAAACATTCCTTCAGTTTTTGAAAAAATGATGACCGAATTAAAAACATTTGTTCCTGATACTTCCAACGTGCCCGATGATAAATTTACCCGTGAAATAAAAAAGTTGAGACACCCGGAAGGAAGTTTTACTATCAATGAAGTGGTTGTTTACAAGATCCAGGATGATAAAAATAAAAAAGAAATATCAGCACAAACCGCAAATACTTTGTTACAACAATTTACAAACGGTGATGGAAAACGATGGCTCACCAATGCAATCATGTGGGTATACAGGAAACATTTTACCTATAAAGAAATGAAACAACTTGTGAAATTTTCCGGAACCAGCGCAGGCAAAAAAATGGCAGCAGAATTTCCAATAATAATACTGCAATCAGTAACGGCCCTGCAGGGTATTTATGATAAAATAGCCAAGGCAACAAAAAAATAATCAAAAGAGATCGTTGCGTTATTATCGCTCCTTTGAATGGCTGTTATCGGCATGTTATAGTTGTTTGGTTAACCGGTTACAAAAATATTCTCAGGATTTTGATTGCTATCCCACAACTTAATATCCCGTATGAAAAAACGAAGTGAATAAAATTGCCAATGATTGTTTAGCTTTATGAACCAACTTCAACCGGGAAGGCCGGTCAGCTATCCTGTTTTCAAATTTCCTTTTATTGTTTAAAAAAATGTTTATGAAAAAAATTATTTTAATCGCCGGGATTTTTTGTCTGACGGTAATCACATCTCATCTCCATGCTCAATCGATTAACAACAGGAATTGGAAAGCTGGTTTTGGTGATCCTTTTTTTGATACACTTACCCTGCATATTCATTCAGACTCCAGTTTTGTAACCAATAGCAAAGGAGAGGTTTTGCTTCGTACCAACTGTATCCTTAACGCCGATACTCTTACGCTGTCAGACTATGGCACGGGTGATTATACTTGTCCCGATATGCCGGGTAAGTATAAGATCAATCTGAATGGCAATAGTTTTACGCTTTCACTGATCGATGATGCATGTGA
>JBIOGV010000220.1:0-6101 GCA_044448365.1 Chitinophagales bacterium | reverse complement strand
GCCTTTGCAGATCCGGAGAAGCGGGAGAGATAATCCCGCAACAAAAGTCAGGTACTCTATGAGTCAGTGGT
Organism: Chitinophagales bacterium; assembly: GCA_044448365.1. Taxonomy (GTDB): domain Bacteria; phylum Bacteroidota; class Bacteroidia; order Chitinophagales; family Chitinophagaceae; genus VBAU01. The sequence goes on along the minus strand of JBIOGV010000220.1, from coordinate 6,030 downwards.
ATCCAAAAATTTGCGAGTATGACTATGAAGGCTGGCACCCCACACCATATGTGGGTCGTGAGTTTTATGGTGTGTGGGGGGATTTTGATGTTTCTATTTCCATTGATAAAAATTACATGCTGGCTGCCACCGGTTATTTGCAAAATCCAAACCAGGTTGGTTACGGGTATGAAACGCAGGGTGCAATAGTAAAGCGTCCTGCGGGTGATAAATTAACCTGGCATTTTATTGCTCCAAATGTTCATGATTTTGTTTGGGCCGCCGATCCTGAATATGTGCATGTGTCAAGAAAATTAAACGATACCCTCACCATACATGTTTTTTATAAACCCACAAATGCTACTGCCCAGCAGTGGGAAAATCTTCTTGATATATTTCAAAAAGCGATTCCGTTTATTGAAAAAACATTTGGTCCTTATCCATATAAGCAATATTCATTTATTCATGGTGGTGATGGGGGCATGGAATATCCGATGGCTACATTATTGGCAACTCCTGGCGGCTCCGTTCATGAATTTATGCATAGCTGGTACCAGGGCATGATGGGAACAAATGAATCCGTTTATCCCTGGATGGATGAAGGGTTTGCTCAATACTCTACTTCAAGAATATGGGCTTTTTTGAATAATGACCCGGGCTTTGCGCAGGAAAGTAATTACAATTCATATTTTAATCTTGTCAAAAGTGCAAAGGAAGAACCTTTATCCACTCACGCTGATCATTACAATACAAATTTTGCATACGAATCTGCAGTGTACTTTAAAGGGGCTGTGTTTATGGAACAATTAGGATACATAGTAGGAGCGCCCACAAGAGATAAAATCCTTTTGGAGTATTACAGGTTATGGAGATTTAAACATCCGAATGCGCAGGACTTTATCAATGTGGCAGAAAAAGTAAGCAATATGAAACTGGACTGGTATAAAGAATACTGGATCTATTCGACCAGGACCATTGATTATGGCATTGATAGCCTGTGGGAAGAAAATGGAAAAACAAATATCAGGTTAAAGGATATTGGCCTCGTTCCAATGCCGATTGACCTGCAGTTAACTTTTAAAGATGGAACAAAAGAACTGCATTACATTCCGCTAGACCTGATGTATGGAGAAAAACCAAAGGAAACCGATTCTATTCAAAGAAAAGTTTATGAACCCTGGCACTGGACCAATGCAACCTACACCATTCAAACAAACCGGAAATTAACAGATATTACTATTGCTGAAATTGATCCTTCACAAAGAATGGCTGATATTGACCGGCGAAACAACAGGCTTGAATTGAAGTGGTGATCAATAAAAAAATGAGCCATACGTTTTGGAGGACTTTGCTGATAAAATTTTGGGTTAGTAAATTATGAAACAATTTCATTTCATAGCTTTTGTCATAGTGAATATCTTGCCAAACCAGTCATCGGCACAGCAGGAGAGTAATCGATGTTGCCTCTCTGCACAAGAGATAATTGGTACATGGCAGCGCGATGATAGTCTTGTAGGTAGTGGATTAAATCAGAACTTTCAATTTTTTAAAAATAATTATTTCGTTTTGAATATTGGCAATGATCGGGATGACGTGAGGAATATTATACAATTGAAAGGAAGATACCGTCTGGAGAAAGATACATTGTTCTTTATCATAACTTCAAGAACTATCGTAGATGGGCCTATTGAAATACCTGATGCTGGGATCAGTTCAAATATTTTTTCAATTCGAGGCAAAATGGTGAAAGAAGTGATCGAGCACAACCCAAAAGAAATGCCGGATCCTTGCTATATAACCTTATTTACACATACCCATATAAAGATTAATCAGGAAATTTATTATAAGATTAAATAAAATAGGAAAATAAATAATCAGGAACTCTGGTCTTTGTTATTTGAATATGAATACTTGTCTCGCCCTGAAACGGGTGCATACATTTTTAAACAGGACAGAAGTATCAATAAAAAAATTAAGCCCCCCGAAGGAAGGCTTAGCTTTGATTAAGGCCCTTTCAAACTTTGCCAGGAAAAGAGTTTAATGTTAATGGTCTATGCCTGGTTGTTTTAATTCAATATAAATCTAAACCACTTATTTCAACATGCCGATACCACTTTAGTGGCATTTCATTGATTATCGGCCGTAGTATTTATTCACGGCTTCGACACGGTTTGAAACATGCAGCTTTTCATAAACATGGTAAACATGCTTGCGTACGGTTTCCTGGCCAATAAATAATGCAGCCGCAATCTCTTTATACATTAATCCGCGGGAAAGCAGTTCTAATATTTCTTTCTCCCTGTTTGAAAGAGTAGCCAATTCATTTTCATGCGTCCCGGGACCTATGACTTGTTTTTGAAAAGCTGCAACCACTTTTCTTGCGATCTGGCTGCTCATGGGCGCGCCACCTTCGTATAATTCCCGAATGGCTTCGAGCAATTTGCCGGGTGCTGTTTTTTTTAAAATATATCCGCTGGCGCCTGCGTTCAAAGCTTCAAAGATTTTTTCATCCTCTTCATACACGGTACACATCATGAAATTTGCAGAAGGCATTCTTGGCTTTAATTCACGGACACAATCAATACCCGTTTCACCACCGCCAAGATTGATATCCATTAAAACCACATCCGGTTCAAGCAATGGCAATTTCCGAATAGCTTCATCCGCAGTGCGCATGGTACCGGCGCATTTATATCCATCTGACATAGACACGATCTCTTCTAAAGCAGAACGGAGTTCATTATTATCATCTACTATGCACACACTTATCTCTTTCATAATGGCAAAGATGGGATTTGCAGCCAAATTTACCAATACCACTTTCAGGTAATAACAGGTAATAATTGAGCATTGAATGTTGAGTATTGAAAATTGCAGATTCCTGATTTTAAAAATGCTCAATAATCAATGCTCAATGTTCAAAGGGGAACGTAAAGAATATATTTTTCTCTAAAAAATTCTTCGGGGAAAATTTCAAAAATTTCCTTGATGCGGGGCCTTGTGCCGCTTTCAGAAATTTCTTTGGCAAGATCTCCGCCCTTGAGGCAGATTAGTCCGGGCTGCTGGTTACTGGTTACTGGTTTCTTGTAGCTTGTTCCTTGTCCTTTGTTCCTTAATAATGGTTTACTCCACTTCCAAAGATCTTTTAACGGAGCTACAGCTCTTGATACTGCGAAATCAAACCCGCCTCCCGGGCTGGCAGACTTCCTGTTTTTGATTTCTTCTGCACGAATGTTTTGTGTTGTGATATTTTTTAAACCTATTTCTTTTGCAATGGCATCCACCACTTTCAATTTTTTAGCAATGCTGTCAACAAGATGAAATTTTACCTGCGGGAAAAAAATGGCAAGAGGAATTCCGGGAAAACCACCCCCGGTTCCGATATCAATAATTTCAGTTCCGTCATCGAAGTCAAATACTGCGGCAATACTTAATGAATGGAGTACATGTTTTTCATACAAACCGTCAATGTCTTTTCTTGAAATAACATTGATCCTGCTGTTCCATTCTTTGTACAAATGTTCGAGCGCTTCTAACTGCTGCAACTGCTGATCAGTGAACTCAGAAAAATATTTGAGAATAGTTTTCATTAGCGGAATTCTATTTCCCCTCTTCACTTGTGGAGAGGGCAGGGGTGAGGTTAATTCCAGTTAACCCGCGGTTTTTTCCACAACGTAGGAACAAAGATGATATAATAAAAGAACATCCAGATATCGAAAAATAAAAACCAGGGCCAAAGATCTGTTTCATTCAATTTTTTCATGGCTTTAAAAAGTATCAAGGCCTGGAGTAAAAACCGTGCACCAAAAACGATGAGTGCGAGTTGCCAATTGTAGAAAATGGCGCTTGTGATCAATAATGGATAAAAAAAGAATTGTGATAGGGAATAGATTGCCAGTAAAAATTTATTCCCTTTTTTATAATAACGGGCAGTAGAATAATGTCTTGTTTTTTGACGAAACCATTGATTGAAGCTTTTTTTTGGCTGACTGAGTGTGATCGCATCTTTATCTATTACAATTTTTGTATTCTTTTTAGTGGCTACTTTATTGATGAAAAGATCATCATCACCACCGGGAATATGATTGATGGATGAAAAACCTTTGTTGCGAATAAAAACATCTTTTTTGTAAGAAAGATTCCGGCCAACCCCCATATAAGGCTTTCCCGCCAGGGCAAAAGAAAGATATTGAAGCGCAGAATGAAAAGTTTCAAAACGAATGAGCTTATTTAACAGGCCCGGTCGTTTGTTGTAAGCTCCATAGCCAATCACAACCTCGGTGCCATTTACATAAGCGTCCTGCATTTTTTGGATCCAAAATTCACTGGCGGGAACACAGTCTGCGTCAGTTAACAACACGATCTCATGTTTGGCTTCTTTAATACCGACAGATAATGGATATTTCTTTCCTGATATCAATTTGGCTTCCTGCTTGAGATCTACGATCTGCAATAACTTAAATGTTTTTTGAAGTTCTTCAAGAATGTATTTTGAATCGTCAACAGAGTTATCATTCACCACGATCACTTCATGTGTAGTGGGATATTTCTGTACGAGAACTCCCGGAAGATAACGGGCAATGTTCTCGTCCTCATCTCTTGCACAAATGATAACAGAAACAGGGTGTTGCTGTGATTGTTGTTTTGTTTTTTCTTTATAGAAAGCCAACCGGCTGAAGAAAAAGCTGTAGTAAAAAACCTGGATGAGGGTCGCTATGCAAAACAGATAAAAAATAATTTCCCACAAATGCTCTCTCAGGAAGATCCAACTCATAAACAAAACTGGTTTGGTGGCAGTAATTGAAGTTTGAAGCGAAATTAAAATACAATCCCCGATCGGGGTAAAATCGTTTCCCAGCTATGTGAATAAAACTTGCCTGCAGTGAATTATAAGAAGGTTTCTAACATTGCAGGAAGCGTAAATCCACGTAAAAAACTGCTCTATCAGCCAATGTTATTTTATATTATTTTGGAAGCAAATTCAATGTCATGAAAAAGCCACCTCTCTTTTTCATTGTATTCTGCTTTACGCGTTTCTTATCCGCGCAGCCTTCGGTTGACACAGCGGGCCTGGTATCCCAAAAGGAAAATACGATCACCTCTTCAACCATCATCAAGATTGAAAACTTAGGGCCTAATATCAATTCTCCCTTAGCGGAGTTGAGACCTACCGTGTCTGCAGATGGAAATCTTTTATTTTTTATCGTGGAGAATGATCCTTTAAATACAAAATACAATTCGGTTCCCAACTCACAGGATATTTGGTATGCTGTACGGGATAGTTTCGGTACCTGGGGACCTGCAAGACACATGGGATATCCTTTAAATACTTATTTCTATAATGCCGTGTTCTGGATTTCGCCCGACAACAACAGAATTCTAATAAGAAATGCTTTCATAGATGGAGACTATGTTGGCAATGGTGTAAGCATGAGTTACAGAAAGAAGAATGGTGGTTGGAGCAAGCCGAATGCTTTACGAATAAAAAATTATCAGAAATACGATCGCGGCCGTCAATATGGTGCAACTATGGCCCACGATGGAAAAACTTTGTTGCTCTATATGTCACAGGAAAAAGATAGTTACAACAATGATCTCTATGTTTGTTTTTTGCAGAAGGATAGTTCGTGGTCTGAGCCAAAAACTCTGGGCAAAAAGATCAATCTGCCAGACTATAATGAGATGACACCCTACCTGGCAGCCGATGGAATTACATTATATTTTAGCAGTGATCGCCCCGGTGGTTTAGGTGATAATGATATCTGGATGACCAAACGCATGGATAGTACCTGGCAAAAATGGAGCGATCCCGTTAATTTGGGCAGTCCAATTAATACGCCAGACTGGGATGCATTTTTTACATTAGATGCCGGTGGTGAATATGCCTATTTAACCAGCAGTCAAAATGGATATGGCGAAAGTGATATTGTAAGAGTAAAATTATTAGAGAAAGAAAAACCCAACCCTGTTGTACTTGTTAATGGCAATGTCTATAACAAAAAGACCAATCAGCCACTGAGCGCTTCATTGATTTATGAGACCTTGCCGGAT
>JBIOGV010000219.1:0-6115 GCA_044448365.1 Chitinophagales bacterium | reverse complement strand
TTTCAGTATTTCCTTAAGAAGTTTTACGAGTCTTTTTATTGTAATTGCCATATTTCAATACTATATGCAGGCAAACCGACGGATAAATTATTGCCCGAAATCTTTGCTTTTTCCCGTCCCCATAACTGATTCAATTTTCTGACTTTAACCCCCGTAATAGTAACTTTTGTTTTCTGCTCCTGGTCAGAGAGATTGATCACCATACAAATAGCAGTCTTCCCTTTTCTTGAAAATGAGAATACTTTATCGTTATCATTCAACAATGTTTGATACTTTCCATTGATTAGTTCAGAATGAGATTGGCGTAAATGAATCATCTTTTTATAAAAATTAAATAAAGAATTCGGATCATTTCTTTCTTCTTCCAGTGAAATGCCGTCATTCGGTTTTAGATTTGTGTTGTTCCACCAGGGACCGGTATTCTTATACCATATCGCCATTCCTTTTCCTTCATCACTCTTATACCATTCAAACCCTTCACGCATGGGTATATCGTTAGCATCCGACATTCCATATTTTCCATTGGCAGATTTTCCAAACATACCCAATTCCTGCCCGTAATAAATTGCAGGAACGCCACCAATGAGCAGATTTAATGCTGCCCCGACTTTTTCTTTTCCTGATTCTTTATTTACTGCAGAAGCGAAACGCTGCATATCATGATTTTCAATAAAAACCACCTGCTGTTTATTGGCCGGTATCATATTAAGAGTTGTATCAGCCACAGCTGCAATTTTATTTTTATCAAATGATGCAATGGCTGCCTGCAATTGAAATGCAAAAACACGATCAACATTTCCTTTTTTGAAATACTCATCGCCGTATGACGCCCAAATTGCCTGCTCTGCAACATTCTTCAGCTTTGGATTGATTTGTTTGAGACTGGTAAAAAGAGGTGTCCAAAACTTTTCAAAAAGACCGATCAATCTTCCCTTAAAATCCAGGTCATCCATCATGTGATCCAGGCGAAATCCATCTACGCCGTCATCAAATTTTCCATCGTCATTGGGATCAACATAATATTTAAAAATCCGGAAAGTATATTCCCGCAGATCTTTGCTATATAAATTGGCAGTAGCCACTCTTTTTTTAATGCCATTATAGGCCGGTAGTTCAGTAAGACCAAAGATGATGCTTTCGGGTTTTGTATTTGCAGAATCATTATAAAGGATATAACTGCTGTATTTTGATTTTGGATTACCAAAAGAATCTTTCCACCACAGTTGATCTTCTGTTACATACTGCATTTCCATATCCATATAGATCTTCATACCCCGGCGATGTACTTCTTTAACGAGTTTTATGTAATCCTCCATAGTTCCAAACCCCGGATCAATCTTGCTAAAATCAACAGCAAAATAATTATGATAGTAAACGGATTCATACAATGGGAGAAGAAGAATTGACGTAACCCCCAACTCCTGCAGGTAATCCAGTTTTTGACGAACACCATTCAAATCACCTATGCCATCACCATTGCTATCATAAAAACTTCGTTGAAAAAGGTGATAGATAATTTCACCTTTTGAAGAATTTTGTGCCGAAACGGAAATAAAAGCAAATACCAGGATGACCAAACCAATAATTTTTTTTAAAAAGCTGAACATATTGTATAAGGTATTAGAAAGACAAAGATGTAAGAAAATATTAAAACGATTTATGATTGAAAAAAATCCCGCCGGTGGCGGGATTTCGCTTTTAATGGGTACTTTCTTTATCTGGGTTTTTCACCATTCAGAGAGAAGGGACAAATTAGCTACAACCCATACTATTACCGCAATTCAAACATTTGTAACAAGTGCCGCTGCGTACAGTTATATGACCACAAACATTGCAGGCAGGTGCATCACTTTGCATTGATTTCGCTGCTGCATTCACCGCATCAAGCCCCGAGTCAGTTTTAGCTGCATGCATATGTTTTGCCTTTACAGGATTTCCCCCTGAAGAAGTATTTATAACTCTTACACTCGATAATTCCGGCGCCTTAGCGTACTCCAAACCCGAGGGAACATCATCCCAGTCATCAGTGCCTGTATTCAAAACTTCGGGTTTATCCAAAACATGCACAAGATCTGTGCGGCCTAAATATTCATATCCCAATACACGGAAAATAAAATCAACTATAGATGTCGTCGATTTAATATTCGGGTGCTCAACAAATCCCGCCGGTTCAAATCTTGTGAAAGCAAATTTGTCAACAAACTCTTCCAATGGAACACCATATTGCAAACCGATAGAAATGGAGATGGCAAAGCAGTTCAGCATGCTGCGCATCGTAGCCCCTTCTTTTGCCATATCAATAAAAATTTCACCTAATGTGCCATCGCTGTATTCACCCGTACGCAGGAAGATGGCCTGTCCGTTAATTTTTGCTTTTTGTGTAAAGCCGCGGCGTTTTGCCGGTAACGAACGGCGTTCTACGATACTCGCCAGTTTTCGTTTCAATTTTGTGTCGGGAGATGACTGCACCCTTTTCTGAACTTCTTCAAGTAACTCATCAATTGTTAATTTTCCAAGATCGACAATGTTAGAGTCAAGTTGTTGGTTGCTGGTTATTGGTTGCTGGAAGTTTGAATCAGCTTTTTCCTGTGCCTTGCCTGCCTGTCCATTAGGCTGGTCGCTTGTAGCTTGCTCCTTTTTTCTTTTATCGCTCTTATTACTTAATGGCTGTGATAATTTTGATCCGTCACGATACAAAGCACAGGCTTTCAATCCTAATTCCCAACTTAACAAATAGGCATCAGCAATCTCTTCTACAGCAGCTTCATTAGGCAGATTAATTGTTTTGGAAATGGCGCCACTGATAAATGGTTGGGTGGCAGCCATCATGCGAATGTGGCCATGTGCGTGAATATAACGCTGACCTTTTTTTCCGCATTTGTTGGCACAGTCAAAAACGGGCAGGTGTTCTTCTTTCAGGTATGGAGCTCCTTCCAGCATCATGGTGCCGCAGACATAATCATTGGCAGCTTCAATCTCGTCTTCACTATATCCAAGAGCTTCCAGCAGGCTCCATTCAAAATTATTGTATTGCTCAGGTGTAAAGCCCAGGCGCTGGAGACATTCTTCACCCAGGGAATATTTGTTGAAAACAAAAGCAATATCGAATGCTGATGAAACTGCGGCGTCCAATTTCTTTATTTCATCAGCAATAAATCCTTTTTCACTCAATGATTGATGATTGATAAACGGAGCCCCCACAAACGTAGCAGCCCCAACAGCATATTTAATGATCGCTCCCGTTTCTTTCTCACTATAGCCCAAATTTTTTAATGCAAGAGGTACGGATTGATTGATTATTTTGAAATAACCCCCGCCACTTAATTTTTTAAATTTTACCAATGCAAAATCGGGTTCGACACCGGTAGTATCGCAATCCATTATCAAACCAATGGTGCCTGTTGGTGCAATTACAGTTGCCTGTGCATTTCTGTATCCATACTTTTCTCCCAACTCCACTGCATCATCCCAGGCCTTGCACGCAGCCTTTAATAAATAATCAGGGCAATACTGAGCCTTAATGCCTTGCGGTTTTATGCTCAGGCCTTCATATTCGTCAGCATCGTATGCAGCCAGCCGATGATTGCGCATAACACGAAGTATGTTCTCTTTATTTTCTTCATAGCGCGGAAATGTTCCCAGCACTCCGGCCATCTCAGCAGAAGTTTTATAAGAAATGCCGGTCATGATCGCAGTAAGCGCTCCCGCAATGGCCCTGGCTTCTTCGCTATCATAAGAAATGCCACTAACCATTAAGAGTGTGCCCAGGTTTGCATAGCCTAAGCCCAGGGTTCTGTATTTATAACTTAATTGAGCTACTTCTTTGGAAGGAAATTGCGCCATCAGTACGGAAATTTCCAATACTATGGTCCACAAACGACAATTGTATTCATAGCCCTCTACATCAAAAATATTTTTTTCAGTATCATAAAACTTCATCAGGTTAGCTGAAGCGAGGTTACAGGCAGTGTTATCGAGGAACATGTATTCACTGCAGGGATTCGATGCCCTGATCTCTCCACCTGCGGGACAAGTATGCCATTCATTAATGGTAGTATTGTATTGAGTCCCGGGATCGGCACAACGCCAAGCAGCATAAGAAATCTGGTTCCATAATTCTCTTGCCGGAACTTTTTTCATTACCCTTCCATCCATTCTTCCTTTTAATTCCCAATCTTCCCCATTCTGTAATTTTTCAAAAAATGAATTAGGAATACGAACAGAGTTATTTGAATTTTGTCCCGATACCGTTTTGTAGGCCTCACCTTCATAATCGCTTGCATAACCGGCAGCGATCAATGCAGATACCTTTTTCTCCTCTTCCATCTTCCAATTCACGAACTGAACGATTTCAGGATGATCCAGATCCAGGCAAACCATTTTAGCAGCCCGGCGCGTGGTACCCCCACTTTTAATAGCGCCTGCTGCACGATCACCAATTTTTAAAAAGCTCATCAACCCACTTGAAGTACCACCACCGCTTAATTTTTCACCTTCCCCACGAAGATTTGAAAAGTTCGTTCCAACACCTGAACCATATTTAAAAATTCTTGCTTCACGAACCCATAGATCCATAATGCCGCCATCATTTACCAGGTCATCATCAACACTTAAAATAAAACAAGCATGTGGCTGGGGGCGTTCATATGCTGACGTGGATTTTTTCAACTGGCCATCAGCCTGGTCCACATAATAATGTCCCTGTGGCTTTCCTTTGATACCATAGCTTTCATACAAACCGGTATTGAACCACTGCGGTGAATTAGGAACACACATCTGGTTGAGGATGCTATACACTAATTCTTCATAAAATATCTGCCCATCTTTTTCAGAAGCGAAGTAACCATAACGTTCACCCCATACCTTCCAGCAGTTGGCAAGACGATGTGCTACCTGTTTAGCAGAAGTTTCACTGCCGGTACTACCGTCGGGTTGCGGTACGCCGGCTTTGCGAAAATATTTTTGTGCAAGAATGTCGGTTGCAATCTGGCTCCACTGTTTGGGCACTTCCACATTTTTCATTTCAAACACGGTCTCCCCATTGGGATTACGAATAACTGAAGTGCGATAATCGTATTCAAACAGTTCAAACACATTCACGTCATCCCGGGTAAAGCGACGTGAAAATTGCAAACCGCCCCTGGCGGAAGTTTGCTTTCTGGTTGCCATAACTAAAAGAATTTGTCGGGTTAAGTAATTGTTAACGCAGAAGACGAAAATATTTTTAAGTAACTGAAATTCAAACCCAGAGATATGCACATATTGTGGATAAAGGAAGACAAATTTCCGCAAGCGTAAGCCAGTGTTGAGTCCGGGGATTTCTGCACAGTGAGTATCTTTTTTTTTGCTAAAATTTTTTTGGAAAATCAGTTTTAGAGTAGTAAAATAATTTGCGCCGAAATTCATTTGTTCCAAAATCAAATCAGGCAAGGGTTTTTACAATTTCATTCCCTGGAGCTATTGATTTTACAAGTACTTCCATTTTTTGATCGCCGCAAACCCTTTGCTGAAAAGGTTTGTATCAATCTGATGTTTAAAGAAAATTGATACAATCAAAAAAGAGAAAAAAATCTCCCGTAGATTGCACAAAGACCGGGCATTGCTCCGGAAAAATTCTCATCAATAAAAATAAAACTTACGCTAAAGCTTAAAGCTGCATATAATAATGATGATAATACGCCGAAAAGACGAAAAGTTTTTGCATTTTTGCATGAACCAACCGGTACCGGATGAAGTCAACCATTAACCATTCGCTGGCTGAAAAAAAGAAACTGGGCAAAAAATCTTTTGCTGTACTCATTGATCCTGACAAGGTCAATAGTTCTATGCTGGATGAACTTGTTGAGCTTTCTGTTTCTGCTAAAGTGGATTATCTATTGGTTGGTGGCAGCCTCGTTATTTCCAATTATCTTGACGAATGTGTTCAGCATATCAAACAAAATTGTGATCTGCCGGTCATTTTGTTTCCCGGCAGTCCCACACAGGTGAGCAAATATGCCGATGCATTGTTATACCTCTCATTAATATCAGGCCGTAATCCTGAATTATTAATTGGGCAGCATGTAATAAGCGCTCCTGCGGTAAAACAAAGCGGCTTGGAAATTATGCCAACCGG